>CAZHRR010000040.1:14092-18079 GCA_964534955.1 uncultured bacterium | reverse complement strand
ATTGAAACCCGACCACTATTGTGCTGTTTTGATAGGTGACACAAGAAAAGGTCAACACTATGTTCCACTTTCACATATGGTGTTGCATAAATTTTTACAAAATGGGTTCGCTTTAAAAGAAGAAATTATTAAGTCTCAACATAATTGTACATATTCTAAAAGATGGGAATCAAAGGCAAAGAAAATGGGGTTCTACTTAATTATGCACGAACACTTGTTTATCTTCCGGAAACCAAAGGAAAAAGAGAATTTATCCAGGATTAGATGGTCAATTATCCCTAATGGTAATTACAATATAATTGATTGATATCTTGTTTACTATTTCTCCTATCAACTGACAGAAACAGTATAGGCGAATTTTCTTGATATCACTTATTATAGATAACAAGACCAAATAATCTTATTATATTGATTCAATGTGAAAACTTCTGTAAGTTTCTTATAGAAGACAATACAGGTTATATACCAATGGATCTTCAAACCAGCATAGATATCTTGGATCCTGTCTTTACGATTGGAATTACCGCTAAGCGGTTAGGTGTTTCTCCCGAGACCCTCAGGCTGTATGAAAAGGCGGGGTTACTAGTCGCTTATCGAACCAAGACAGGGCGGAGGCTCTATTCTCAGAGAGATCTTGAGTGGATTGCCTGCATCCGCCGGCAGATTCAAGAACATAAACTTAATCTTGCGGGGATCCGTCGACTGTTGGCTCTCATTCCATGTTGGGATCTGAAGCCATGTTCTGAGGAGGAGCGGGTATCCTGTCCTGCATTTTTGAGCAATAATGAAGTATGTTGGAGTCTTGAAGAGACAGGTGAAAGGTGCAAAGGTGAGGACTGCCGGATATGCCCGGCTTATCTCAGTGCCATCGTAGTAGGACATCTGAAAGAACGTTATGAAATGACTGAAAAATCAGATAAATGAAGAAAACATTTTTGTTAACAGTTCTTTCAGTCATTCTCTTGATATCTTTTGGATGTGCTCCGGAGGAACCTCTGAATGTAGCAGGTACATCTTTCACATGTGAAGGCTGCCACACGAACGAAACTCTATTAAAGGAATTAGCACCTGAGGGAGAAGCCGCTCCTTCAGGCGGTGGTTGAGGAGGTACTGTGGCTCAGTTGGAGCCGTGGGAGAAAATACTCATAGAATTGAAGACAGGTGAAGAATCGTTTGCTGCAATTGATCCTCCACATGCAGTAATAGGGTGTGTAGGTTGTCACGGAGGACTAGAGCCGGTAGAATCAGCTGACTTTGAAACTGCTCATGATGCAGCCAACGGTTTCATGAGAGATCCATCAGAAAATCCGAATCAATTTTGCGTACCGTGCCATGCTGATATCGTATCCCGTAATGCTACTAGTATGCACTCCAATCTCTGGGGAGAACAGTCCTCAATTGCTGTACGTGAACTAGGCAGCGGTAATGATTATCAATCATTTGATGCTTGTCCTGTGGAGCTTACTGAGGGGTTCGATGGGGAGTGCATGAACTGCCACACTACATGCGGACAGTGCCATGTGAGTCGCCCCAACAGTGCCCATGGTGGATTTATTGACAGTCATCGGTTTAACAAGACGCCCCACCAGAGCGACAACTGTACAGCCTGCCACGGCAGCCGCATTGGAGTAGACTTCAAGGGAGAATTGACTGGTAATAAAGGTGATGTCCACTATCTGAACTGGATGACTTGTTTCGATTGTCATAGTGGAAATGAACTCCATGGTGATGGACAAGTCTATGCCTCCCGCTACGAAGTACCTGATCTTCCAAAGTGTCTTGATTGTCACGATGATGTTGCCTCAGACAACACATACCATTTGATGCATTGGACTGATGGCGGTGTACTTGGTGAATTAACTTGCTATGTCTGCCATTCACAGCCCTATTACAATTGTAGCAGTTGTCACACTGAGGGTGAATGGAAGCCTGAAGACGGCCTTATAGAAGGAGATGATGATATTCATATCGGTAATGGAGGTTACATTGAATTTCCCGAATTTAGAATTGGCTACAATTATAACACGGATCTATACGATGGAGAGTGGATTGTAGTACGGCACATCCCCATTTCCAGAGACTCTTATGAACCGTGGGGACATTCTGAACTGGCTAATTATGATGACCGGCCTACCTGGGAATACTCCAGTCCCCACAACATCAGACGATTTACTGCGCAAACAGATACAACTGGAGGGGTTGATTGCTCAGATAACTGTCATGTGAAGGGTGATAATTCAGTTATAAATGCTACAAGATTTTTATGGCAAAGTTTTGTGGATTCAGCTTATGCCGATGAAGCGATAGCGAATTCGCAAGTTGTTGTAGATGAACATATCCCAAGTAGTTGGGAAAAGTTCTGATGATAAACCTGATAAAAGGAGGAGTAATAACAATGAAAGTCGACAAAATCCTCGTTCTTCTGCTCAGTATTGCCCTGATTGGATTCATGGGGTGTGCTGAAGAAGAGGAAGACGAAGTAATCGTTGAGTTTGATGTGCTGACTCAATATATGGAAGACAATGATCTTGATCTACCAGCAATGCTCGCGGATTGGATCGTATCTCCTTCAGCAGTTTTTGATGCCGGATTAGAGAACTACTTTATTATCGATATCCGCAAGGCTGATAAGTACGGTCCTGGTACCAGTGGCGCTAATGGTGTTCCCGATTACGAAGATGGTCATATTCCGGGTGCTCACAGTGTGGCGCTTGCTGATGTTGTGACCTATGAAGCAGAAAACAACACAGGTAATTTACCTGTTGTGATTGTCTGCTATACCGGTCACGATGCTGGTCATGCTACTATGGCCCTCCGTCTTAGCGGAGCAACTGTCCAATCTCTGAAATGGGGAATGAGCGGTTGGCATAGTGATTTTGATCTGTGGACAAGCCATACCGGCAATGTAGCTTATGATTATCAAGGTGCTTGGGTTGATGATGATGTGACCCCGGATCTTCCGGGAGGTTATGATAGTCCTGTCCTGAATACCGAATTAACAGATGGCGCTGCAATACTAGAGTACCAGATCAATAATAAAGTTCTTGACGGTCTCAACGGTATCGGTAATACAGATGTTCTTGCTGCACCCAGTGACTTTCAGATTGCTTGCTATTGGGGAGATACTGACTGGAATGATTACGGTCACATTGATGGTTCCTACAGAGTTACCCCGGATGAGTTAGGCTTGTCAAATCTGGATGTACTGGATCCGGCCGCAACGAATGTCTTCTATTGCTGGACTGGTCAAACAGCTTCTATGATCGCTGCTTGGCTGAACGCTCTGGGTTACGATGCCAGAACTCTCAAATTTAGTGCCAACGGCATGATCTATGATGACCTTACCAGTCACAAATGGAGTGCAAGTGCAGACTACTCCTACGAGATTGGACCTTAATACCGAGGTTCTATGGAATAGACCGGAGGTGACTCTTTTCTAATTACTGGAAGTGGTTGCCTCCGGTAACTTTTGTCCCAAGGGGTTGGAGAACAGATGACTATTGTCGAATCAAAAAAGGTTAAGAAGGTGGTGAGCTGCCTGATTTTAGGGTCAGTAGTATCATTATTATATTCTGGTAAACCTCAGATTACCCTGTTAACATCAGCTGTTTCGCCGCGACTTTATATGGTCTCCCAAGATGAGGATGCACACTGGCGTTCTTGGGTAAGTTACCAGCAGTCATTTGGACAGATTTTTCAGGTGCAGTCACATCTTGAGTACGGCTCAGAAAACATACACTTTCGCAACCCATTCCGCCTCCACGATCTGACACTGGCAGCTTCTTTCAAAAGCTTTACGGTTCGTACTGGCAGGATTGCTCACTGGAGCACACTGCTGCAGGAACGGGTAGATGGAGGTGAACTGAACATCAAAACACGGAAGACGGGGACGGTGAAGATTCTTGGGGGTTTCCCGGCTGTCACCGATTTCAGCGATACATCGTTTGCTGATAAATCATTCCTGCTTGCTTCCTGGGGTATTGGGGG
>CAZHRR010000040.1:0-13992 GCA_964534955.1 uncultured bacterium | reverse complement strand
AGCGGTTTGAGAGATAAAGTTTTACTTTTAGGCGGAGGATTAGGTTTAAAGAAGAATTTGAGTAGTTCATTATTAGGAGGTTGCTCCCTTAATATTAACACAATCGAGATTGATGGTTTGGTAGAGTCTGTTTCAGCAATCGGTTTCTACAGTTGGCTGGAATGGGAACCAAATGCTTTGATGAAGATCCGATTCTTTACGCGATATGCTAAAAACGAATTCTATAAAATTGACGGCAGAGGTGGGTTAACGGTCCATGTGGCATTATAGTATAATAGTCCTTCTACTCCCCCTAGTTCTGCAAGGACAAGACCCCGACTATATCATGTTTCCGCATACTCTCCATGTTGATGAGATGGAGATTGAGTGTGGTGAGTGCCATGATGGAGTAAGTATGTCTAATTCCCTTACTACCCGCCTGCTGCCGTCTAAGGATTTTTGCCTCGATTGCCATGATGGCGACATAGCCACGGAGGATTGCGAGGCATGCCACAGCAATACAGATGATCCATCAGCATACAGGACTTCACAAGTTAGACCTGGTCCGAGCTTTTCACATGTACTTCATCTTAACAAAATATCTGACTGTTTGGAATGCCATGTCTATATAAGCTATGATGATGGTTTTACACCACCAACTCTCTGGCGTGGTCAGGATTGCAAGGCCTGTCATCAAAAATCACCTCCTGGAAGCCATACTTTAGATTGGGTTTATGGTCATGGTTCAGAAGTGAACTTAGTAACTGCGGTAACCTGCGATCTATGTCATACCAAACAAACCTGCGATGCCTGCCACCAATTGCAGCAGTTTGAGCCCAAGGTTCATCCCTTGGCCTATATTCAGTCTCATGGATTTGATGCCCGTAGCGGAGTCACAGAGTGTTCTTCGTGCCATGAGATAGTCACTGACTGCCGCTCGTGTCATAATCAGCAGCAGTTGATGCCTGTGGATCACAATCTCGCCGGCTGGGTATCTATCCCTGGATTCGGAGACGGTGGACTTCACGCCATGGATGCACTGGAAATACCTGATATTTGCATCACTTGCCATGAACCTGAAACTGGGACCTGTCTGAGATGTCATGGAGATACAGGCCGATGAAGAGTCAATATCGATTTGCTGGATGGTGTACCTTGTTATCATTGACTTCTTGCAGTGTTTTGCTCTTAATAGTTGTTTCGTGTACAGAGACGGGAGAACCCTCTGTACATCCAGATGGATGGGAAGAAGAAGAGAGTCTCAACTTCCACGGGTTGAAAGTTGAAGCCAGTGGCATCGAATCATGTATGAGTTGTCATGGAGAATACTATTTTGGAGGTACAAGTGGGGTTGACTGCTACAGCTGCCATGCTGGAGGACCGAGTGGTCATCCCAGTGTAAGTGAATGGTTGTTAAATAGTGATGGTGATATGTTTCATGGCGATGCAGCTCAGGAGCGCAGTTTTTCTGACTGCGCCAGGTGCCATGGAGAAAATCTTGATGGTGGTATAGTTGGAGAGGAAAAAGCGTGTACTATTTGTCATACTAATGAAGAAATTGTGGAGTGGTTGTCAAATTAATAGTAAGGAGGGCATGGTATGATCAGAATAATTGCAGTTTGGTTGATTTCAATAGTCTTTGTTTTTGGTCAAGAGTTCGACTATGTAGGGACTGGAAAATGTAAGATGTGTCACAAAAGTGATAAGAAAGGTGCTCAATATAAGATCTGGGAGAAGGGTTCTCATGCAGGAGCTTTTGAGACCTTGAAATCTGAAGAATCTGCAGAAATTGCTGAGAAGCAGGGGATCAAGGGACCTGCTTACGAAGCTGCTGAATGTCTTATCTGCCATACCACCGGATATGGAAAGGGAGGTTATGAAGTTAAAGGAGATGAGTTTTGGAATTATGATCCGAAAGATAAAAAAGCCAAAAAAGCAGTTAAGCGAATGGCTTCACTCCAATCTGTAGGCTGCGAAGCGTGTCACGGTCCAGGTAGTGGCTATAAAAAGAAAAAGACAATGGAAGGGACCTTTAATGGAACTATTGATTTTGCATCAGTAGGATTGTGGGCTCCAGATGAGGGTATTTGTGTTACCTGTCATAATGAAAAGAGTCCAACGCATAAGACGTTCAACTTTGATGAACGAGTTAAAGAGATTTCGCATCCTTATCCAGAAGGTATGCGTCAGTAAGTAGGAACTAGGGGGCAGTCGACATGTTTAGTCTGCGCTTCGGGAAATACTCTGTCTTCCCGTGGCTAATACTCTTTCTGTTTCCGATCTCATTCGGTATGGGGCAGGACAACGAGGATTGTATATCCTGCCATGAAGACGAAGAGCTGTCAGTTATACGCTACGGGGTCGAGCTATCTCTTTATGTTACTGATGAACACCTCCTAGATACTCCTCATGAAGATTTCTACTGTGTTGACTGCCACACTGATCTTGAAGATGTAGATGATTTTCCCCATGTTCCTCGTTTAGTTCTGCCTGACTGCGGTAGTTGCCATGAAGAAGCTCAGGAGCAGTTTGTAGAGGGATTCTTCCGTCCCCTAAGAGAAAAAGGCTATACTTCTGTTCCAACCTGTTCTGACTGTCACGGCAAGCACAAAGTAACTTGGAAAGGTCATCCGCAGAAAGTATGTGGTGTCTGTCATCAGGATATACTGGAGGAGTTTCTCCGTTCTGCGCACTGGGATGGAGAGGTTAAAGAATCAGAAGTGACATGTGTCTCATGCCACGATCCGCACTTCAAGCACGAGAAAGGTGCCTATACAGAACAGGAATGGAAGCTTCACTTGGTCGCCTCCTGTAACGTTTGCCACGAAGAGGAGGTACAGAACTATACCGACAGTGGACACTACCGGGAAGTCAAGCGTGGGAAACTAACCGCTCCGGTATGCTCCGATTGTCATGCTAAACATAGAGTCCTTTCTCCACGCAATCCCGAAAGTCAGGTATCTGTCGCCAAGCTTGATCTTGTCTGTACACGATGCCACGCCGGGTACGAAGCATCAATCCATAGACCATCAGAAGGGGATGACCCCAGGTTGGAAACATGTACTGTTTGTCATGCCGGACATACTACTGACATGACTCAGTCTGAGTCTTCGATCTTTGAGACGGGTTTAGCCAATGTCTGTCTTAAATGTCATGAAGAAGAACTGCAGACAGAATCAGAGGAGGCTCACTTTGCTATTCATAGTGAGAAGATCGATTTGGCACTCTCCGGAGCACAAGTCAATTGCGGAGAGTGTCATCAGTACCACTTTGAGACCCCTACCCATCCGGCACTCACAGCTATCAAGCGGTCGTGTGGAGAATGTCATCCCGAACAGCAGGAGGAGTACGAGAAATCCAGTCATTATATTGCGGCTGCCAAAGGACACGAGGAAGCTCCTGGATGTGTTACCTGTCACGGAACACGCGACGTAAGGAGACCTGGTGAAGCCTTCCTAGGGGAGAAGGTAGTGGACCTATGTTCCTCGTGCCATGCGAACCGAGAGATCATCCTGAAATTCCAGCTCAATCCAGAGGTAGTAGAAGGCTACAATACATCTTATCACGGCCAAATGTATCAACTGGGTTACCAAGGTGAGGAGTTCGCCACCTGTGTTTCCTGCCACGACAATCATACTGTTCTCCCGCACACTAACCCTGAGGCAACTACACACCAGCAGAATATCCTTTCCACCTGTAGTCAGTGCCATGAAAAGGTGAATGTTAATTTTGTCTCGTTTCTCCAGCACTACTCGCCGATGGTAAAGGAAACGAACCCTATTCTCGGGTATATTGACAAGTTTATGAGATGGCTTCTTGGAGGAACGCTCCTGGTCTTTGGTGGTCATACTTTTCTCTGGTTCATTCGTCTGATGATCAGGCGTTTTACACAAGGACCACTGAAGAAACCACCAAAATCAGATCGCCGGGTTAGGCGGTTCAGCAGAAGCAGCCGTCTGATGCATTTAGGTTTAGTGATTTCTTTTATTACACTTGCCTCTACAGGTCTTCCCTTGAAGTACAGTCATACGGAGATGGCAAATTGGTTCGTAAATAATATTGTAGGATTCAAAACAGCAGCACTTCTCCACCGAGGGGCTGCAACTTTGTTGGGGATAGTATTAATTACTCATATTTTAATTTTGCTCTACAGGAAAATAGTAAAGCGTGAAAAAGGTCTCTTTTCCGGGGCTACTACATTGGTACCAAATTGGCAGGACTTTAAAGATTTCTTTAGTCATATTGCCTATTTTATCGGTGCCAAAAGAGACTCTCCTAATTTCGGTCGTTGGACATATTGGGAAAAATTTGACTACTTTGCTGTCTTCTGGGGGATGATAGTCATCGGTGGTAGTGGGTTGACACTATGGTTCCCGGAGCTGTTTACTCGCTTCTTACCTGGATGGGCTATAAATGCAGCTCATATAATCCATTCGGAAGAAGCTCTCCTGGCTACAGCGTTTATATTCACTGTACACTTCTTCAATACACATCTGCGTCCAGACGCATTCCCCATGGACGATGCCATATTTACCGGTTACTTGACCGAAGAACGATTTGAAGAAGAGCGAGTGCTTGAAAAAGAGAGTTTGACAGAAGAAGAGTACAACAAGTTATTGACTAAACCCGTCATTGGATGGCCCCGGAGATTGATTTCAATTGTAGCTTATTCATTCCTGTTAATAGGTTTCGTTTTACTTGTCTTAATACTGGTTGGGACGTTTTTAAGCTAGACATGAAGCGGAAAGTTTATAGAACTGTAGTAGTCCTGCTAGTGGTGATTGTCGTAGTTGCCGTAGTGCTGATCGTTTCTTCAGAACTTACTTCCAGACCTGGTTTTTGCTCAACCTGCCATTATATGAAGCCGTATGTGGAGGCTTGGGAAACCTCATCCCATGCTGATGTTACCTGTACAGACTGTCATTTTCCCCCGGGTATAAAATCCAAGATGAAGGGTAAGTTAACTGCAATTTCCATGGTTGTGAATTACATGACAGGTGTATACAAAAAGAGTAAACCGTGGGCTGAAATATCAGATGCCAGTTGTCTCCGCTCAGGTTGTCATGAGGAGAGATTTCTTGAAGGAGAAGTTTGGTTTAAAAAAGCGATTATTTTTGATCATAAGCCTCATTTGACCAAATTGCGGCGGGACAAAAAACTTCGTTGCACAAGCTGCCATTCACAAATAGTTCAAGGTGAGCATATTTCTGTGACCGAATCTACGTGCTTTCTGTGTCACTTTAAGAATCAGCCGGAAGCAGCAGCTATTGACAACTGTACCTGGTGCCACTCAGCACCCATTGCTTCCGAAAAAGTTCAAGTAAAGTATGACCATGCCTTTGTAATGAAGCAGAGCATTGACTGTCTGAAATGTCATGGCCAAATGCAGGTGGGTGATGGTGCTGTCCCTGTAGAGCGATGTAGTTCTTGCCACGCAGAAAGTGGAAAAATTGAACAGTATGAAGACATTGATTTTATCCACAAGAATCACGTTACAGACCATAAGATTGAGTGTCAGAATTGTCATCTAGTGATTCAGCATAAGTCCATTTCCGGGACAATGGAAATAATGCCTGAATGCCAATCTTGTCATCAGAAATCCCATCAGGCTCAGTTAGACCTCTTTTCAGGAACAGGTGGGAAAGGAGTTCCTAAACATCCAAACCCAATGTATGAACATGGATTGAACTGTCAAGCTTGCCACATTTATCACGAGTTTGAGAAAGGCTTAAAGGAATTGGGTGAAACTATTGTTGCTAAAGCTGAGTCATGTGAAAAATGCCACGGTCCCGGATATGCAAAGATTCTTAATCAATGGCAAAGCTTGATGACAGAAAAAATTTCTGCGATGGAAAAAGTGTTTAACAAAGTTGAAAGTGAATTGAACTTACATCCGGTTTCAGAAAAAGTGAAACAGCAGACTCTACATCTTATGGAAGATGTACGTTACAATCTGCAGATGGTTCAACAGGGGAATGTCGTACATAATGTTGCTTTTTCAGATGAACTGCTGAGCTCAGCAAACGAGAGACTGATCAAGATACTGAAGATTCTGAAGTCAGATATTACAATTCCTGACTTCTCAGTCTACAGCAGATTAGTTCCTTCAGAGTGCAAGAACTGCCACTATGGTCAGGAAGAAGTAAACGTGGAAGTTTTCGGAGTCAGCTTTCCACATAATGTTCATGTAACATTGCAGCAGCTAGAGTGTTCTAAGTGTCATTCTAATATACAACAACACGGGGAACTGATAGTAAATCAGAATGCGTGTCTATCTTGCCACCATACGCAGGAGGAGGTGAATTGTGAGCAGTGCCATGAGTTGCAGGCACAATTCTATGATGGTACAGTAAAACTGACTTCTGAAGTAATTCCTGATGTTATGTATGAAGAGGATGTAGAATGTCTTTCCTGTCATGAAGGAGTAGTTGAACCCATAGAAAAGGCGACAGGTGATCACTGCTTGAACTGTCATGACTCAGACTATAAAGATTTGTTTGTTGAGTGGGAGCATGATACTGATAATTCCATAAATAATATTAACAAAAAATTGTTTTCAATGAATAAAAAGAAACTTTCTGAAAGTGATAAGAATGAAGTTGAAAGAATAAGATATGGTATCGATCTTATTGGAAAGGATGGCAGCAATGGAGCCCACAACATTGTTCTGGTAGAACAAATACTTTCCGAGTATAATGAAATGCTAAAAGAGCTTTCTTTGGGGACTGTAGATCGGTAAGATGAAAGGAGCGGTAGAATGATTTCGTTCGCAGGATTTCCCGGAAAGGTTGAGAATTCTCAACTGAAGAGCAGATTTATAATTGTATTAGTAACTCTTTTTGTTGCTTTTGCAGCAGGTCAAGTAGAAGAAGAATTTGAGTATATCGAAAGCGATGCTTGTATAGAATGTCATGAAATGAGTGCTCATGAGACAGTCATTGAAGAGGACTTGGCACGTTCGTCTCATGCCGATCTGGACTGTCTTGACTGCCATGAAGACAAAGATACCGCACCTCATCTTGAGGAGACACAATTTATTATGGGAAGCGACCCCTGCCGCATATGTCACGAAGATGCGTCAGAGGTTTATCAGGTTCATGGTCGGCTTGAAGTTGGTGAAGTTAAAGATATGCCGTCATGTGCCAGCTGCCATGGAGATCATGATATCCTGCCTTCCAGTGTAAAACTGTCCAAAACACACCCGGTTAATCTGCCCTACACTTGTGGACAGTGTCACGAAGATCTCGATCTAACAAAGAAGTATGAACTCCTGCTCGAACATCCTGTAGAAGTGTATGAGAATAGTATCCATGGTAAGGCAACAAAAGGTGGCATCTATGTAGCAGCCACTTGTAACGACTGTCACTCCACAGCTGGTACTGCTCACCGGATTCTGTCACCAGGCTATCCAGAGTCTACTGTAAACCATTTTAATATTCCTACTACCTGTGGAGAATGTCATAAGGGGATTGAGAACGACTTTTGGGAAGGAATACATGGTAAACTTGTAGCAAGAGGTGAAACTGACGCTCCGGTCTGTACGGACTGCCATGGTGAGCACGGCATTATTTCTCCTAGTGATCCACGGTCCCCAGTGTCCAGGATTCGAGTCGCTGAAGCAACATGTGCACCTTGCCACGAATCAACCCGGCTAAATGAAAAGTACGGCTTGCCGGCCGGTCGATTAGCAACGTTCATTGACAGTTACCACGGACTCAAGAGCAAGGCTGGGGATGTACAGGTAGCCAACTGTGCCTCCTGTCACGGTGTGCATAGGATTCTACCCAGTTACGATCCGACTTCCACTATCTATCCTGAGAATCTCCAGAGAACGTGCGGTGAATGCCATCCAGGGATTTCTGAAAAGTTGGCAGCAACGCCTATTCATGGCATAAGCGGAGAGGGATTAAGGACACCTGTCGCAGATATTGTGGAGAAGATCTACATCGTGGTTATTATTGTTATAATTGGCCTTATGGTTATTCACTGGCTTATTGACTTGATTCGCCAAGTTAGACTGATAATGAAACGGCCGCAAGTGAGGAGGATGCGACCAAGTGAAGTTGCACAACACACCTTCCTGATGCTCAGTTTCATTGTCCTTATTATTTCAGGTTTTGCCCTCAGGTTCAGCGAATCGTGGATAGCTGATATCTTTTTTGGATGGGGGAGGGGGTTTGAGCTTCGAGGTGACATTCACCGTGGTGCAGCTATCGTTTTTATGATAACTGTGCTCTGGCACATGATCTATCTATTTACCAAACGCGGTCGTGTATTCTGGAACGACATGTGGCCTAGAATTAAAGACTTTCGGCAATTCCTACAAAGGATACGGTACAACTTGGGACGCACTAAGGAGACGCCTCGCTTTGGCCGCTTCAGTTACATTGAAAAGGCAGAATATTGGGCACTGGTCTGGGGAACAATCATTATGATCATTTCTGGTTTGCTCCTCTGGTTTGATAATTTTGTAATATCAATTTTACCCAAAGGTGTTCTTGATGTCGCTTTGGTAGTCCACTATTGGGAGGCCTGGCTGGCGACACTGGCTGTCTTGGTATGGCACTTGTATTCTACCGTTTTCAGCCCGCATGTCTATCCCATGAATCCTTCCTGGCTAACGGGGCGCATGCCGGAAGATATGTATGAACATGAGCATCCTGATTATGTGGATAAAGCCAAACGTGAGACAGAAGAGTGGATTAAAAAGGAAATCGGTTCAATTGAAGAGGATCAGACTGAAAGGGAAGATTTGAATTCAAGAGATGGGTGATTCTTATAGAATGAATTCATATGTTAACTAAAGAAAGATGCGAATTATTAAAGATAAATAGAAGACTAAAAACTCCTATTATCTTGAATAGCACAATTTTCTACTGTAAATTTCCTATAGAAGGCAATACAGGTTTTATAATAATGAGTCTTCAAATCATCAAGGAAGACAAGCTATGACAAACCGAAGAAACTTCTTAAAAACGGCAGGAGTTTTAACTGCATCACTGGCTGGTGTCGAGAGTGCTAGAGGATCATCGAAAGGAGAGCTTAACCCTGACCGCTACGGTGTTCTAGTTGATACGACACTATGTATCGGTTGCCGGAAGTGTGAGTTTGCCTGTAACGATGTCAACGGGCTTCCCAATCAGCCGATAATCAACTTTGATGATAAATCTGTTTTTTCCGAGCAGAGAAGGCTTACTGATACTCAATATACTGTAGTTAACAGGTATGAAGGAAAGGGGCCAGATAACCTACCGCTGGACGTGAAAATCCAATGTCTGCACTGTGAACAGCCAGCCTGTGTTTCTGCCTGTATTGTGGGTGCTCTGGAGAAACAGCCCAATGGAGCTGTAACATACGATGTGTGGAAGTGCATCGGCTGCCGATACTGTATGGTAGCCTGTCCTTTCCAAGTACCTGCTTATGAGTATAATGATGCTCTTACACCGCGAGTAATGAAATGTACCCTCTGTTTTACTCGACTTGAGGAAGGGAAGTTTCCCGGGTGCGTAGAAATCTGTCCGGAAGAGGCACTGACGTTTGGCAGAAGAGAAGATTTGCTGGAATTGGCTAGAGAGAAGATACACCGCTTTCCAGAACGTTATGTGGATCATATCTATGGTGAAAAAGAGGTGGGCGGAACTTCGTGGCTTTATCTTACTAGTGTACCTTTTTCTGAGATTGGGTTTCCAGAACTTCCAGAAAAGAGTCCTATAGAATACACGGAGCCGGTACAGCATGGAATCTTCAAATGGTTTAATGGACCTATACTTTTATTTGGTTTGTTGGGACTCCTAATGCGCTTGACTAAAAGGAGAGAGAGCAATGACTGAGATGGCTGTATCTCCTTGGGGGAATCGCAAGTACTTCACTTCAGGAGTCTGGGCACTGGTTGGACTGGCTTTGATTGGACTGGGAGCAGCAGGTTATCGCTTTGTTTTCGGTTTGTCTGCAGCTACTAATCTCACCAATGGTTATCCGTGGGGCCTATGGATCGGTATTGACGTAGCAACTGGTGTAGCACTGGCTGCCGGTGGATTCACAACGGCGTTTTTAGCACATATCATTCACCGTAAAGAGTATCATGTTTTAGTTCGCCCAGCCCTATTGACAGCCCTTCTCGGCTACACATTTGTAGCATTGGGACTGCTTGTAGACTTAGGACGCTATTACAACGTTTGGCATCCTATGCTCCCATCCATGTGGCAAGGGGATTCAGCTCTTTTTGAAGTAGGTATGTGCGTTATGCTCTATTTAACTGTTTTGTACATTGAGTTTATTCCCGTTGTTGCAGAACGGTTCGAAAGAGGAGTAGAACTTCCGGGATTGTTACATCGATTTAATGGCGTTGTTACTGGTCTATTCCAGATGCTAAACAGGTCAGTTAGGCGTGTCATGTTTATCTTTATTATTTCAGGAGTTGTTCTCTCCTGTATGCACCAGTCGTCGTTGGGTGCTCTTATGACTATTGTTCCCAGTAAATTGCACCCATTGTGGCACTCACCGATCCTCGCCCTTCTGTTTCTACTCTCCGCATTTGCTGTGGGATTCCCCATAGTGATTTTCGAGTCCGTATTGGCATCACGTTCTTTTCGTCTTAAACCCGAGAATAAAGTGCTGTCGAGTCTTGGCCAAATTGTATCCGTTCTTCTAGGTATATATCTTGCTGCAAAGCTCATAGATATGGTGAACCGTGGAACATACATCTACCTGGATGACGGTTCACCGGAAAGTATCAGCTTTCTACTAGAAATGATAGGCGGTGTGGTTGCCCCTATGGTGATATTTTCTGTAGCATCCTTGCGCAAGAAAATTTCGTGGCTTTTCACAGGAGCTACTTTGGTAGTACTGGGTGTAGCGCTCAACCGCTATAATGTGTTTATCTTGGGCTTTAAACCGGTCTACGCTGAGGCACGCTATATTCCTGCCTGGACAGAGATTTTCGTAACCATCGGTCTTATTTCCTCACTGGTATTGGTTTATCGTTTTCTGGTCATGAAACTTCCTGTAATCCACGGATTTGGAGGATACCTTCATGAATAAGTTTCTATTCACATGTTTTATTTTTCTTATACCTTTGTTTGTATTGGGTCAAAATGGACAACCGGTGTGGAGTTCATACTGTGAAACTTGCCACTCATGCGAAAATCCCACTCGGGAAGAACCTTGCCTTGTGGTCTGTCCGCGGTACGGTGGACACCTCAAGGGCGAGCATAAAGTACAAGAAGGACCGGAGATTGTTATTCTTGATCAATTGGCTAATCTTTACGAACCGGTGCCGTTTGCTCATAAGCTTCATGCAACCATGGCGGAGATGAGTGGGGGCTGTGCTTTTTGTCACCACTATTCCGAGGTTGATGCAGAAGTTCCACCTTGCCGGGAGTGCCACAGCGAAAAACACCAGATGGGTAATCTGCGGCAGCCGGGGCTTAAAGGAGCTTACCATCGCCAGTGCATAAGCTGCCACCGGGAGTGGAGTCACGAGACGGGATGCGTTGCCTGCCATGAGGTGAAAGAAGTAAAGACACCGGATGAAATTGCAGACAAGTCTGATATTCTAGGGATTCCACACCCCAGAATTACTGCTGAAAATAAATATGTTTATCAGACGCTTTATGACCCGGCGCCGATAGTTACGTTCCACCATAGTGACCACGTGGACCAGTTTGGGTTGACATGTACCAGTTGCCATCAAGGGGACAACTGTGGACGGTGTCACGACTTGGGGCACAAACGAGAAAAAGTAGAGCATGTTAAAACCTGCATCGCCTGTCACAAGGAAGACAACTGTCTCTTCTGTCATAGTACGGAAGAGAAACCACCCTTCGATCACGCCGTGATTGTGGGATGGCCCCTGAAGGAGAGGCACAGTGGTGCCGACTGCCGGGACTGCCACGGTGCCACGGAATCTTTCCACGTACCGGCAACGTCATGTTTTGAATGTCACGACTGGGAGCCAGATTATTTTGACCATTCTGTTACTGGATTGACTCTCAATGAATATCACGAATACTTCGACTGTATAGACTGTCATGTGGAAGAAGATTTTAGTGATACTCCTAGTTGCGACGGATGCCACGATGAGGTTAGCTACCCGGACTATCTTCCAGGCGAAGAAATAGAATAGTTCACTTTAGATAATCTCAATTAAGGCTTGATATATAACTTGAGATTATGTAAACTGGAAAAGTGGATATATTAATCTACTTCAACAAACAATACTGTAGTAACTCTATTAAGAGGAGAAGAAAATGAAACTAAATAGCTCACATCGAAGCTATGGAAGTTACTTATTAGTAAGCGTTCTGAGCCTGCTGCTCATTATGGGCTGTGAAGAGACGACTGAACCCAATCACTCGCCTGTGATCACTTCATTAACCATATCTCCTGCCAGTCCTACATTTGGGGATACATTATCATTGAGTGCAGTTGCCACTGATGAGGATAACGATGAGTTGACCTACTCTTGGAGTGAGGCAAATGGTACGGGTCAGTTCGTTGCCACTGATGCGGCAGATGTACAGTGGATTGCTAACTTCCAGGTTGCGGCAAATGCCATTTTCAAAGTTACCGTATCTGATGGTGATTTGTCTGCATCGGCCAGCAATGCTGTCCTGGTATCTTCTGCTGATCCACCTGAATTCTACTATGTTGGATCATCTACATGCGGGCAGTGTCATGAAGATGAATATGCTGATGTAATAAACTCGGGACATCCTTACAAGTTCAACTTCGTGGATGGTCAAGCCCCAACCTACCCCGACTTTGTTGAAGCCGGGAGAACACTGCCTTTGCCTGATGGGGCGGCCTCTTGGGATGACATAGTGGGTGTGATTGGTGGTTTTGGCTGGAAAGCACGATTCGTGGACAACACGGGAAACTTGGTGGGTACCGCAAACAGTGTGATAAACACCGGTGGCGGTCAGAATCAGTACAACTTCTATAGTGGTACAGACTGGGGTTGGGCTGACTATCACCCAGAAGACGTAAAGGAATACAACTATGGTTGTTTCCGCTGTCATACGACCGGCGCCACTGAAACGGGAGAGTGGCTGCCTGGAATTCAAGGAACTTTTGTCTATGGCGGTATAGAGTGTGAACGCTGCCATGGTCCAGGGAGTAAGCACGTGGAAGCGGATGCCGCCATATATATCGACCATCCCGAGGGAGACGATATTACCGAACTGTGTGGTCAATGTCATTACAGAAATTCTGACCATTCAGTGGCTACTAAAGGCGGATTCATTAAGCATCATGAACAGTATGATGAATTCATTCATTCGAAGCATTACCTTGATGCTGGGCAAACCTGTTCAACCTGCCATGATCCGCATAAAAGAGTTATCTGGGATGGAGATGGAATAACTCAGGGTTGTACCACAAATTGTCATGGAACACAGACTGCAGCAGCTCCACACGATGTTCTTGATTGTGATAAGTGTCATATGGCTAAGCTAGCAAAATCTGCTGTGCAGACTGTGGATGGATACAGAGCAGATGTTCACAGTCACACATTTACTATCGCTGCCGACACGACCTGGGATATGTTCTCTGATGATGGGAGCACTCTACGTGAAGAAGGTGGTTACACCAAACTTGCACTGGATAAAGTCTGTTACGGTTGTCATACGGATGCAGACGGAGGCGGTGGAAGCGGCTCAGCAAAGACGCTTACTCAGTTGAATGACTACGTTGCGTCAATCCATCCATAAGAGTAAATAAAATAGTATAGAGTAAAAGGGGGAGATGGTCTCATCTCCCCCTTTTTTCGAGTAAAATTGCGGGGGCTCTTCAATAGATTCGTCGCTGGAACAACCTTAATCAATTGTAACTGAAAAGCGGCCGATCTGCGACAGGTGCTATGATGAGATCATCTATCCGGAATTTTTACTTGGAACAGAGAATAGTCAATACAGAAAACCTCAATTAAAAAGATATTGACATCGTATTATATACAATGTATCAGTAGTGTCGCGTTATAAGTTCCATAAATTTAATTGGTTAGGAGAACACTCT
>CAZHRR010000039.1:0-18494 GCA_964534955.1 uncultured bacterium | reverse complement strand
ATGCATTGTATAAACTATTGTCAACAGCATCCTGAATGTATACTTCATCCAGCGCGTTGAGCACATGAGCAAACAATTGCAACTTGGTTTCACCAAGGTTAATGGGCAGATTATAGGACATATGAAGATCTATCTTTGAATAGCCAGGGGCCATCCAGCTTAGTACTCGATCCGCATAGGACATTTCAGTATCGCTTATGATACCATCGCCTTCGCCATTATCTGGGGCGATATCATCTTCATCATCATAATCCCCATCTCCATTATCATCATCTTTTTCTTTGCCGTCGTCACCCCAGTCATATACTTGGCGACTGAGCGGGTCCCAATCGGCATAATGATTGTCATAGGAACTCCAAATTGCTTGAACAGCCAATCCCGGAATTGGAAAAACAGACACAGCCAAATTCAGGCTCTGCTGTGGCATATCACCAACCTTCAGACCTTTAACGGAAAAGACATATTCTGTTGTCGTACCTTCTTCATATGCCTTGTAATCACCTATGGCATCGTCAACATATTCCCAATTACCTTTGGAAAATGAAGCGTCAAGGCGCAGCATTGACATAGGCTGGAAGGCAGCTTCAATCTCAATACCTGAATGTGATTGATCCAGACCTTTCAGGAAGAGAATGTCTGTATCACCGCTTGAACCCTGACCGGGTTCAACATTCAAAGTTACGGTTCTATCAATCCATTGGGTATTGTAGTAGTTGATTTTTGCCGCTATTGAACCCATACGGAGATTCAAACCAGCTTCATAGCTTCTGAAAATTTCATTAGCCGGAGCTGAAGCGATTGTACCATTATTATCATCAATGACAGCATCCAGGATCGGTACCTTTTCCACATTTCCAAAGTTGGCAAAGACATCAATTGCACTAGATACGTGGAACATGCCGCCGCCCTTGAATTGGATACTGGAAATAGGATCTGGTGTAAGCTGCAATTCACCTTTGGAACTGGCACCATATCCTTCCGCATGAGCATCAAAAACCCCATCACCATCCGTATCACTGCTGTAGTGGTCTTCAGCTTTTGAAAAATGGTCTACGAAAGTGTATTTGATTGTTGACAGACCAAACATACCATAAGTTGAAAACATACTTGTGGCATATTCAGCTTGGCCGAAGAAACCCATCCAGTCCACAGTATTTGTATTGTGGTAAGCAATGATATCGCCAAGCTCTTTCTTCTGTGACTCTGGTGTTTCGTCAAATTCATTACCAGTGTATACATAGTAATCGCCGCCTAGCAGGTCACGAACTTCACGAGCATGCTCGATTTCAGCAGTCCGCCAGTCGATACCGGCTTGAACTTTTAGGGCATTGCTAATATCGAAATTCAACTTGGAAATGGCTCCAATGGTCCATTGACGGTTAATGCTGTTTCTCAGAATACCGATTGATTCTCCATCCTCTCTACTCAGAGTATCTTTCTGGAAATAGTATTCACCACCGGGAGCAGAGTTAATTGCAATAGTTGCATCCCAATCACGGGTCCATGGAGAAGGGCCATAGTAAAATTTCCAAAAATCGTTTGTTTCAAGATCACCATCACTTTTACCGTTTGCATCCTTTGTCACAATGTCCCCGTAAGTTCCCGTACCTCCTCCTGATCCACCGGACCAGTAGAGAATGGTAGACAACCTCATTTGATCACTCATCGTGAGGAACCAGTTCAAATTCACCAGCGGTTTATGAAAGTAGTTCTCTCTTTCATTCAGGTAATTTGAATTAAATCGATCAACCGTATTAGCCCCATACATATACCAGTACTGATTACCTTTATATGATGGATCAATTTCAGACCAGTTCTGGTTGAATTCGCGTCCTGCAATTTCTCCTGCATCGTTGGAGAATTTTGCAACATATTCATCCCAATCGCTGGTATCGTCCTCATCTGAATCAGCCGCCTCCAATGCTGATTTATCCACAACCGTTTCGGCAAAATCCTTGTCATAAGCATAAACATTTTGCTTATAAAGATTCTGACCATGGCGTTGCGGAGCGCCAATAGCATAAAGCTCAAAACGGTTCTTATCATTCATTGCGTAACTGGCACCAAAATAATATGCCCAGGCGTCAGTCCATGTTTTGTCAATGAGACCATCACCTGTTTTGCGAACAATGGTTGTACTAACCGCCATTTTATCACCAATCAGACCAGTGTTGTAATTCAATGTGGATTTCAAAAAGCCGTCATTTCCAATTTCCTGTTTGAATAATCCACCACTGGAAAGGCCTGTTGGATCGGTAATTATATTCATGGTTCCGCCAATGGAAGGCGTTGCCAAGTTCACGGCGCTCAAACCGCGCTGCATCTGGATAGAGGACGTAGCATCACCCACTCCATCCCAGTTAGACCAGTAGACCCAACCGTTTTCCATATCATTTTGTGGTACACCGTTGATCATTACGGAAACATTCCGCTGGTTAAATCCACGAACATTGATACGTGCATCCCCAGCACCACCGCCTTGCTGTGTAGCATATACACTGGGTGTGATATTCAGAACCATGGGGATATCTTGTGAACCCAACCTCATCTCCATGTCTTCTTTAACCACATTCGTGTAGGCAACTGGTGTGTTTCTGGTGGCTCGGCTAGCCAGCACTTCCAGGCCAGAAAGCTCGATTGCTTCCGAACTAAGGGAGAAGTTGACTGTAACTGAACCGAAGGCCGGAACAGATACTGTCGTACTTGACGCTTCATAGCCTACAAAAGATGCCGTAATGGAAAAGTTTCCAGCTGGAACACCATCGATCTTATATTCTCCATCAGCATTAGCTGCAGCGCCGAAAGAAGTTCCTTCGACTATTACGTTTGCACCCGCCAGGGCTGCTCCATCCTCCGAGGTTATTGAGCCGGTAATGGTCGCTTGTGCCATCAGGCCCAGAGGAAGAATCAGAGCCAGCAGAGACAGGTATAGTTTTGATTTACTTGTCATTGCTCTTGTCTCCTATTTAATATTTGGGAAAGAGTTTGTGTAGGTCAACTTGCGGTATTTTCCGAGGTTTATCAACTTTATTTATTGGAATCAACCCTACCTGTGGATTCCCACATTTGTAACTTGCTGAGAAGTTCACTACGTAGAGTAAGAATTGCAAGGATTTTTGACAGATTAATTAGTTAGAATCGAGATAGATTTTAACCGTATTAGGGCTCAACAGCATTAATCTGTGGTTACAACGAAAACTTACCACTATTTAGTGTCTGTCCATAAAGTCATGATTTCCTTTTCCGTAGCCCCGTCATTCATGGCGGGGTTACAGATGCTAAAAATGCACTGACGCCGTTCACGGCGTTCTAAACGCATGATATTCCAAATGATAAGGGCATGAATGCCCTGTTGAAATATTGGCTCATTCAAATCCCAGCCCTGAAGGACTGGGCTATTGAAACTAAAACTTGTGACTTTATAGACAGACATTATTTAGTCTGTATTATTCATCAGCTTCGCACAGGGTTTTTCAAAGCCTTCTAACCTGGATTATTCATCAGAAAGAAAATATTTGTCACAAGTACAGAAATGAGTGAGGATAAAAGAATTATGTTGGTAAGTAATTATTTAAAACGTAATTATGTAAAGGAGCACGATTTACCTGCCCGCCACACACGAAGTGGGGCAGGCGGGCGTTTTATCCGCAGGATGCTGCGCACATATTTATCCCGAAAAAACTCGGGACAGGCTGTTTTATCATCGATAGCAATCCAAACATTAACATGGCTCGTTCACAAAATTAAAAAAGCTGAATTAATGAGGCTAAATTATTTAAATATTACAGGAATTGAAGTTGGTCTGATACTGAATTTCAAACCAGCGAAACTTGAATGGGAACGATTGGTACTTGAAACAGCGCGTAATTAGGGTATGATCACATTTCAATTAAATAGTATTAGCGTTAATTCGCGTCAATTGGAGGTTAATTATGAGTAAAATGTTGATACTAGGTGGTACGGGTAACACTGGTACAAAGATCGCTGAGCTGCTTCTGAGATATGCTGACGTTGAGGTCATTCTGGCCTCCAGGAATGAAGAAAGATTAGCGGCAGCAACGCAGTCGTTGCGGGAAGAGTATTCCACCGATCGGGTTAGTTGGGTTCAAGCTGATGCATCGAGCCAAGATTCGTTGGTAGATGTATTTGCTGAGGTAGACATGGTAGTGTCTGCAGCATCTACAGTACAGTTTACGGGGAATATAGCACGGACATGTATCGCATCGAAATGTGATTATCTGGATGTACAATATTCATCTGAAAAAGTCCGCATTCTGAAATCTATGATTTCTGAAATTGAACAGGCCGGATTATGTTTTATCAGTGAGGCAGGTTTCCATCCCGGACTGCCGGCGGCCTTGGTGAGGTTCGGAGCCCGATTCTTTGATAAAATTGATACTGCTGTTGTAGGAAGTGCCATTAGTCAGGACTGGAGAGATCTGGATCTTTCTCCGGCAACTCAGCGGGAGTTTGTCAGGGAAATGATGGATTATCAGTCGCTTTTCTATCAGGAGGGTGCTTGGAAGAAGGCTAGTATGTGGACAACAAAAGATTTTATTAAGATGGATTTCGGTGGCGAGTTCAAGAAGCGTACGTGTGTCCCCATGTTCTTTGAGGAGATGCGCCCCCTCCCTGAAGATTATCCTTCATTGGTCCATACTGGTTTTTATATATCCGGGTTTGGCTGGTTCACTGACATGATCATAATGCCTACCGTTATGGCAGGATTAAAACTCTTCCCCAAGAGGGCAGAAAAGCCCATGTCCAAGCTAATGCTCTGGAGTCTGGTGAGGTCTTCCAAACCGCCGTTTGGCGTGGTCATGAAGCTGGAAGCATCAGGCCAAAAAGACAGTAAGCCTGCGATAACAGAAGTGCGAATGTTCCATGAAGACGGTTACTGGTTCACAGCCATCCCTGTCATGGCGTGCCTGCTGCAATACCTGGATGGAACCATCCGCAAGCCTGGGCTGCATTGGATGGGACAGTTAGTTGAGCCAGTAAGGTTGATGGAAGATATGGAAAGGATGGGAATTGAGATTTCGAGAACTTGATATTTAATGAGTAAGGTGTGAGCACATATGTTCTAATGCGAATTCTCGAATCGGCGCCAAGCCGGTATGATCTGGGGATCCGTATGCTTACCCTTGGGAAGCTGGATGCGATCTATGATAAACTGACATCTAGCATTGCCGAGAAACATAGGGTTCTCGACATCGGCTGCGGTACGGGAGCCCTCAGCCTAAGAGCTGCTTGAAAAGGTGCAATTGTAAAAGGGATTGACATTAACCTGGAAATGCTTGGGGTGGCCAGGAGGCGCGCAGAGGGAGAAGATTTACGAAATATGGCATTCGAAGAAATGGGTGTTGCTGAACTGGAAAAGGAAGAAAGCGACAGCTATGATGCGGTAACGAGCGGACTGTGCTTTTCTGAACTGAGCCAAGATGAGATAGCATTTACATTGAAGGAAGCGATAAGAATTCTAAAGCCTGGTGGATTGCTGTGTATTGCCGATGAAGTACTGGCAGATAATCTGCCGACAAAGGTAGTGCAGCTGGTAGTGCGAATTCCGCTTATTGTCCTTACATATCTCCTTACCCAGACGACTACTCACGCAGTGAGAGGGCTCGACAAGATGGTTACTGATAGCGGGTTTGAAATACAGTCAAGTCAGACACATCAGATCGGTACTCTTTTGCTGATTGTAGCTCGGAAGCCCGATAGGGGTTCGTAATGCGATCTCTGGTATACGCTCTCATTAACGGGGTTGAAACCTGCCTGAGGATGATGCCGTTTCGGGCGAAGACGGGCTTGGTCAGGATTGGGAATCCCAATAGGGATTCGCCTGTGTTTCTCACAGGTAATTTTCATCTAACCGTTGAGCGAGTAAAACGGGCGCTGCAGGGACTCGATGCTTACCTTATTGTGGCTAACAGCAGGGGGATCAACGTCTGGTGCGCCGCCACTGGAGGACTGTTCACTAATCACGATGTCATCTCTGTCCTGAAGACCAGCGGTATTGAAGATCTTGTGGATCACAAAGAAGTCATTCTTCCTCAGCTTGCGGCTACAGGTTTAGAGCAGAAAGTGATCAAAAAGAAGACAGGCTGGAAGGGTGTCTGGGGGCCAGTTGAAGCCAGGGATATTAAGGCTTTTCTGCTCAACGATAGAAGCAAAACAGAAGCGATGCGTCAAGTACGGTTTCCTCTACTCCAGCGCTTTGAGATGGCTGTAGCGTGGGCGTTTCCCATCTCTGTTGTTTTCGCTGCCATAATGGTACTCTTCTGGAAGTCTGCTATCTTGCCGGTGGTGCTTCTGACGTGGGGAGTAGCCTTTCTGATGTTTCTGGCCTTCCCACTCTATGAGCGGTTTTTGAGTCCGAAGCGGAAGAGAGTCGGTTTCATCTTGTTTGATTTTGGGTGCGGCGGCATCCAGTTGATTCTGTTAGCGATTATCCTTATAGCTCTAGCCAGCATCAGTACTTCTCCCGATGGTTTTGACTGGAGATTCATGCTCAGATGGGGATTCGCCTCTGGGGTTGTGGTTCTTCTGGTAAGCATAGATCTTATGGGGAGTACACCTATCTATAAGAGCGGACTTCACAAAGATAGGTTGTTGGAGATTGTACTTGATGAAGAAAAATGTAAGGGAGCCGCTTTCTGTGAACAGGTTTGCCCACGGAATTGTTATGAAGTAGATCACAAAAAGCATCTAGCTGCGAGACCCAGAGCTGATCTGTGCGTCCAATGCGGGGCGTGCATCGTCCAGTGTCCTTTTGATGCACTTTATTTCAAGACACCGGAAAGCGAGTTCATTCCTCCGGAGGTTATCAGGACATTCAAACTTAACATGATGGGGAAACGAAAAAGAGTTGAGTAAACCGCGAATTAACCCCAGTACAGTCGTTCCTCCCTATGGGGCAGGCGCGAATGGACGCCAATTAGGAGAATAAGGATATGAGTAAATTATTGGAAAAGGAACTGGTTTACGAGATTGTCGGATATGCAATGAAAGTACACAGTGGCATCGGTCAGGGACTCAGGGAAAAAACATACGAAAGGGGTTTGTGTGTTGAGTTCCGGCATCAAGGGTTAAGTTTTGAGAATCAGAAGGAGTTTCCAGTTCATTATCGCGGGGAACTTATTGACAAATATGTTCCAGATTTGATAGTGGCAGGCAAGATTGTTGTGGAAGTAAAGACAGTAGAATCGATACTGGATAAGCATAGAGGACAACTCTTGAATTACTTGAGAATAAGCGGATTGAAGGTTGGGTTAATTCTCAATTTCAAACCCATGAAATTTCAATGGGAGAGGCTCGTTCTCGACACAGCTCGTGACAACATAAGCGCGACTGGATGAGAGTAGTTTTAGGGAAGAGGTTGTGATGAAGAGCTTATCTTATTCCTTGCAACCTGAGAGATCAGACTAGATTCGCGTAAATTAGCGTTAATTAGCGGTTGTAGAAGGGAGAGATCATGAGAGATAAACTTTTAATTAAACTTGCAGATTGGGCAGTTAACAAAACCCGCTGGATGATGACAGGAGTCGTCGTACTGACTCTATTTTTTGGATATCTGTCTGAACATATTCAATATACTACAAAGTGGTCGGACATGCTCCCCAAAGGAGACAGACGTACGGAAGAATTCGATCGTATCTTGGAGGAGTTTGTTTCTGCTTCCAACATCGTTATTGTGGTGCAGGGGGAGGAGAGTGAGATAAAAGCTTTTGCTGATGATATAGCGCCGAAACTGCTTCAGCCTCTTCCCATCCCCGACTCAGAGAAAGAATCAAGAGTGTACGTCCGGCGAGCGGACTATAAGCAGGAAGTGGACTTCATCCGCAGTCATGGATTCATGCTGATGAAAGAAACGGATCTGAAAAACATGAAGGATATTTTTCAGGATCCTGCCCTAATCCCTCTTCTGACTAATATCAATAACAGCTTTGAGAAGGAATATATTCAGACGGAAGCATCGCTGAGCACACGTGAAAAGGAAGACGGGGCCTATATGTTCCTGGACGGAATTGATACATGGCTGGGAGTGATGGAGCGTTATCTCAACGGTGAGATAGTGGACATTGAGGAGACTCACTCAGCCGTAGACAAATTGCTGGTGGGTGATCCGTATTTCATCTCTTACGACCGAAAGGCCCTCATTCTAAATGTAATTCCTAATTTCAGCATGATGGAAATGGATTTGATGGTGGACGGAACAGATGCTGTGCAGGCTCTAGTGGATGAAACCCTGAAGAAGTTTCCCAGTGTACAGGCTGGCCTTACGGGTAGTATCCCTTTAGTGCACGATGAAATGGTTTATTCCATGGAAGGACTTGGGGTTACATCCCTAATTGCGCTGATTGCCATCGGTGCCCTGCTGTTTGTTTCATTCCGTATGTGGGTGGCGCCCATACTGGCACTGCTTAATCTTATGATCGGATTGATTTGGGCAGCCGGTGTATCGGCTCTGCTGGTACCGGTCATAAGCGTAATGACTATGATGTTTATGGTCGTTTTGATTGGGTTGGGAATAGATTTTTCTATCCATATCATATCGAGTTTCACCGAAATGCGGGCACTGGGGCAGCCGATTCACGAAGCTATGCGCAATGGGCTTCTGAAGACGGGAAAGGGTGTAATGACCGGTGCCTTGACAACTGCCAGCGCCTTTCTTGCGCTGATGATCGGCGACTCTCGGCTCATGAGTGAAATGGGTCTTCTTACGGGTATCGGTCTGCTTGCAATTGCTGTAACTACCTTTACACTGTTACCAGGTTTGCTGGTTATCCGCGAATGCCGCAGAGAGAAGAGTCTGATCAGAAAGGGCTTGTCCGTAGAGAGAGAAAGCAAGGATATTTCTTTTATCATGTTAGGGAAGTTGGGCGTAGTCCTGAAAAAGCGATTCGCATTCACTATTCTGGGGGCGGTTGCATTTACCGGACTTTTGACATGGTCGGCATATAACATAACCTTTGATTATAACTACATGAATATTGAGCCGGCAGGCATCCCCAGTATCACCCTTCAGGATACGGTTTTGGATAAGTTTGACCTCAGTATGGATTTTGCTTATCTGGTTGCAGAGGGAGTTGATGAATCCCGGCAGCTTTCTGAACGTGCTAAAGAATATTCTTCTGTTGCAGTGGTGGAAGACATTTCTCTCTATCTTCCGTCACCGGATGAACAGGAAAAGCGACGGCCGCATATTGAAGAAATTCAACAGTTGATGTCTGGTGCTATGTCTTCAAATCTCAGCGTTGCAGGAGACATTGACAGATTGACTCGGGAAATAGAACGATTGGAGATGAATGTCATGGAGATGCAGGTTCTTGCTTTACTGGATGGACAGGACAAGGTAGACCAAAAATGCCGGCTTTTAGCTGGAGATCCTGATCAGGAAAATGTTGAGACAATCTTCACTCGCATAAAGACAATTCTGGAGAGCCAAGGGAGGGAAGTGGTTGCCAGTTTAAATTCATTCCAGAATGACTATTCTGAGTACTTTAAATCCAGCGTGCTGAAAATGACGAATACGGACTCTATTCTGCTGGAAAACCTGCCGCCGTCTATCGTTGATCGCTACAGTAACCGCGACAGGACTCTCTTCCTGGTGACCGTTCTTCCCGGACATAACATCTGGCAGGACGCCAAGTTCCTTAATCGTTTTACTGATGATCTGGATGAAATAAGCGCAAGGGCTACCGGTTTTCCGCCTGTATTCAGAGCGCTTATCGATATTATTGGTAGAGACGGTCGCAATGCAGCTCTGCTTACGCTGGTAGTTGTGTTTTTCCTCTTGTGGCTTGACTTCCGGCATCCGGGACACGCCCTCATGGCGATGATTCCCCTGGCAGCAGGATTGGTCTGGATGGTAGGGATTATGAACCTCGTAGGACGGCAGTTAGACGTGGTGAACGTCATGGGTATTCCCATGATTCTTGGCATTGGAATTGACG
Organism: uncultured bacterium; assembly: GCA_964534955.1. Classification (GTDB taxonomy): domain Bacteria; phylum Fidelibacterota; class Marinisomatia; order Marinisomatales; family UBA2128; genus UBA2128. The sequence continues at coordinate 8,538 of CAZHRR010000039.1, read as the reverse complement.
ATGGTGTACACATCGTTCATCGCTGGAGGCGGGAGGGATTTAGTTCCGTGAAGACGGTCTTCTCCAGCACAGGCAAGGCGATCCTTCTGACATCACTCACTACAATCCTTGCCTTTGGGTCGCTGGTATTTTCCATATGGCGCGGGTACGGCAGTCTGGGGATAGCCCTGTCCATCGGCGTAAGTGCTTGTTTTCTGACAACCGTGCTGATTCTACCAGGGATTATCGGGTGGATAGAACGTGGCACAAGAAAATCAAAGGTGTAAGCAGAATTTTAGAATACATCAATAAAACTGTTGCAAACGACTTTTACGATCATGTAAATTATATACGAATTATGGCGAATATTACATAAATCGTATAGTTAGTATGCTATGCAAGCTTAATCAGAAATGAGGTTTGATAGGGAAGAAATAGTATCTCCGAAATTTAGTCAGATTGTGGCAACTGCTGAGAATCTTTTTATGCACCATGGAATCAAGCGTGTTACCATTGAAGAAATCTGTCGGACAGCTGATGTTAGCAAAATGACTTTCTATAAGTTCTTTCTGAACAAGGATGATTTGGCTGAACACATTGTGGATCAACTTATGGAAGACGCCGAGCAGAAATTCGAGAATGTGTTTTCTCAGAACATTTCGTTAGAACAGAAATTACAGCAGTGGATTCAGATCAAGCTGGAGTATAGCCGTTCAATGAGTAAGGAATTCTATTACGACCTGCTTAGATTCAATAAGGCGCTGCATGATCGCTTTGTGAAGCGGGCTGCAGCTTTGCAGGATAAAGTTTTAGATCTCTTTCGGGATGCTAAACGTCAGGGAGAAATGAACCCCGATCTAACTGTAGATCTGGTCGCTTATATGCTGAACCATATGATGACCATAGTAGAAGACGAACAGTTTGAGGGCATGTATACAAATCTCGAGGACATGACCCGGGATCTAGCGGCCTTCTTTTTCTACGGAGTTTTCGGCGAGTTAATAGAGAAGAACAGCAATGATTGATAAAGTGAAAGAAATCCGTTGTCTGGTTTTTGGAACCATATTATTTGGAATAACATCATTATCTCCGGCGATGCCATTCACGTTCGAAGGTCAGTTTTCGGCGTGGGTGTTAACAATGGATAGAGAAGAGACCACGAAATCAGAAAATCTTGGTGCACGCTATATTCCTAATGTTTCGTGGCAGGTAGACGAGAGATCAAATGTAATAGTTGATCTGGAGGCCTCATGGAACTTCATTACTACCACAGGCTACAGTAACGAAGGTGAATCGGATGCAGAGTTTATAATTGACCCTTACCGCTGGTGGCTCCGTTTCTCCACTCCCAGGTTCGAAGCCCGTTTTGGTCTGCAGAAAATCAATTTTGGTCCAGCGAAGATCTTGAGGTCACTTATGTGGTTTGACCGGCTTGATCCGAAAGATCCATTGCAGCTCACCGAAGGAGTGTACGGACTACGGCTACGATATTATTTCCAGAATAATGCCAATGTCTGGCTTTGGGGACTCTACGGAAATTATGATCCCAAGGGGTGGGAAATGTTCACTACTAAAGAAAAAACGCCTGAAGTTGGCGGTCGAATTCAATACCCTTTGGGTAATACAGAATTGGCTGTCACTGCTCATCATCGATTACTTCAACAGGATGATATCGCTGAAAACAGATTAGCTCTTGACGGATTTTGGGACATCGGTGTTGGGTTGTGGTTTGAATCGGCAATAGTGCAAGCAGATTTTGCTGGAGACAGTCTGGATTGGCAATCGTTCTTAACACTGGGAGCAGATTACACTTTTCCTGTCGGGAGCGGTCTGAACATAATGAGCGAACACCTGATGCTGGCTATGGATGACTCTCCATTTGGCGATAAAAACCGTTCTAATATATCTTCTCTGTCAATTTCATATCCCTTTGGATTTATGGATAGACTTTCGTACTTCAGCTACTACAATTGGGATTCAGAGATGCCATTTCATTATATCAGCTGGCAGCGGACTTATGACAGGTGGGTAATTCATATCAGCGGTTACTGGACATCAGAAATCAAAACGGCTTATTTTGCCAGCAGTGGCTCAGGGGTATTAGGAAATCAAGGGATTCAATTATTGGTAATCTTCAATCATTAACTAAATCTGGAAAAGGCATAACAAATGGAAAATTCAGTTTTAATTACTGTCAGTGATTTGGTAAAAACCTTTCCCATGGGAAAACGTGAGTTTACCGCATTGAGGGATATTAACCTGGAATTCAAAGGGGGCGAATTTGTCGGAATTGTAGGACCCAGTGGCTCCGGGAAAACCACCCTGTTGAACATAATTGGCTCATTAGACATTCCTACCAAAGGTGAAGCTGTGGTGATGGAGCAGTCTGTGAATCATTTGAAACCACGTCAGGCGGCAGATCTGCGTAACCGCTATTTAGGTTTCATCTTCCAGACTTACAACCTGCTACCGGTATATACAGTGTTTGAAAATGTAGAACTGCCGCTGTTATTGCTGAAGATGTCATCTGATGAGCGAAAAATAGCGGTGGAAAAAGCATTGGAATGGGTGGGATTGACCGACAAACTCAAATCGCGACCGGCGCAGTTATCCGGTGGTGAATGCCAGCGTGTATCCATCGCCCGCGCCATGGTAAAGGAGCCGAAGATCGTCCTGGCAGACGAACCCACCGCCAATCTCGACGCCAAGAATTCTCATCACATCCTCAAAACCATGGAAAGTCTCAACATCGATCTGGGGACTACTTTCATTTTCGCCACTCATGACGATAAGGTGATCCAATATTTGCGCCGTAAGATCAGCTTGGAAGACGGTAAAGTAGTAGCAGATGAAATGATAAGTCAGTCGTAAGGGGACAGTCATGTTAGCCATCAAATTAGCGTATCGAAACCTAGTGGGCGCCAGATTACGGACTTTGCTGAATGTAATTGTCCTGTCTTTTGCGTTTCTTGTGATTATCTGGAATAAGGGATTTTTAGAAGGTTGGAATCAACAAGCCAGGCTTGATACCATCAATTGGGAAATAGGCGGCGGTCAGTACTGGCAGGAATATTATGATCCTTATGATCCCTTTACTATTGAAGACAGTCACGCAAAATTATCGGACGTAACCCAAAAGGCCGTCGTCCGCGGTGAACTTACACCCATTCTGATCTCCCAGGCTTCCATGTACCCGGAAGGCCGGATCCAGAACATTTTGCTGAAAGGTGTGGATCCTGCCCAGACAATCGTTGATCTTCCTACCGGGCATTTAGCGGCGGATATTGATGAAATTCCCGCGATCATCGGAAGACGAGCCGCCGATAACAGTAAACTAAAAATAGGTGATTATATCTCTATCCGCTGGCGAGATGTGAACGGTACCTTCGATGCTGTTGAAGTAAAAATTGTCTATATCTTTAAAACCAACGTTTCCACTTTGGACATCGGGACGCTTTGGATACCATTGGAAACTCACCGTGAAATGACCCAAATGCCAAACGAAGCCACCATCCTGACCACAGCAGAAGAGATTGGATTTATGGGATCAATACCCGGGTGGGATTTTAAAGACCACTATTTTTTACTCACCGAAATCCGCGAAATGATCGAGATGAAATCAATTGGTGGAACAGTCATGTTTCTTATTTTGATGTCACTGGCAATGCTGGCCATTTTCGACACACAGGTTTTATCCATCTTCCGTCGTCAGAAAGAAATCGGCACCCACATTGCCCTGGGTATGACTCAACGACAAGTGGTAACACTGTTTACCGTGGAAGGTGCCATGCACTCCATAATGGCTGCTATCTTAGCGGCAATTTATGGTATTCCCCTGTTGGCTCTACAGGCCGCCAAGGGATGGACCATGCCAGCGGGAACGGATGATTTCGGAATGACGATTGCCGAGACTATTTACCCAGTCTACACCTTGGGATTGGTGCTCGGTACGACCTTAATTGTGCTGATAACTACCACTATCGTTAGTTATCTCCCAGCCCGTAGAATATCAAAAATGAAACCCACCGATGCTCTCAAGGGGAAAATCCAATGATTAGATTCCTGATAAATGGTTTACTGCGGGATCGTCACCGAAGCTTATTTCCGATTATAATTGTTGCTATCGGCGTATGGATTACCGTGTTTATGCACGCCTACCTTAACGGTGTATTTGGTGATATGATTGATTATAGTGCACGTTATTCAACCGGGCATGTGAAAGTAATGACCCGAGCTTATGCCGAAAATCTTGATCAGAATCCCAATGATATGGCGCTAACTGGTGTCAATCAAGTCATGGCCGAGCTCGGTGAAGAATATCCCGATATGACATGGGTAAAGCGTATACAGTTTGGCGGAATCCTGGATATTCCCGATGAGCAGGGTGAAACTCGCTCCCAGAGTCCGGTAGTAGGTATGGGCGTAGATTTGTTTTCGACCCTCAGTACCGAGATTAATACCCTGAATATCATAAAATCCATTGTGCGAGGCCGGATGCCGGAACGTCCTGGTGAGATCCTGATCAGCGATGAGTTGACTAAAAGACTGGAAGTATCCCTGGGAGAGCAGGCTACGCTATTAAGCTCAACAATGTATGGCAGTATGACCATGTATAATTTTATTGTGGTTGGTACCGTTCGGTTTGGTGTGGGTGCGATAGATCGCGGCGCTATAATAGCGGATATAACCGATGCTCAATTGGCATTGGACATGACTGATGCCGCCGGCGAAGTGCTGGGATATTTCGATAACAATGTCTATGACGATGAGATAGCGGTAGCCATGGTGAAACGCTTCAATGCAAGATTCCAGGAAATCGATGATGAGTACGCCACCACTATGGGTAGTCTCAAAGAGTTAAGCAACCTGGGTGAATATCTCGATTACGCCTCCTATGCTTCTGGTTTTTTGATTTCGATCTTTGTGCTGGTAATGTCTATTGTATTGTGGAACGCCGGGTTGCTGGGGGGATTACGGCGCTATGGTGAAGTGGGTATTCGTCTGGCAATCGGAGAACACAAGGGACATGTTTTTCGGTCGCTGATTTATGAATCGGTTGTCATTGGCTTCTTCGGTTCGATCATCGGTACCGGCCTTGGATTAGGCTGTGCTTACTGGTTGCAGGTGGTGGGGCTGGATATTAGCTCTCTGATGAAAAATGTTACCATGATGGTTCCTAACGTATTTCGCGCCGTGATTACTACGGAAACCTATTACATCGGATTTATACCCGGATTATTTTCAACGGTGCTGGGGACAACCCTGGCCGGTTGGGGTATTTACAAGCGGCAAACGGCACAGCTATTTAAGGAATTAGAAGCGTAACTGAGCGGGGAGGACAGAGCTTGTAGTGTTTAGATTTGAGATTGAATTGAAACGGATTTGGGAGGATAGAAAATTGATTAGCAGTAAAAGTTTAGTTGTTTTATTTGGACTCGTACCTTTGATGCTGTGTGGACAAACGCCCAGCGGGGAGGAGATTCTCAGGAGGATTGACGAGAATATCGTAGCTGACAACCGGTCGGCTACGTCTACTATGATTATTCACCACCGTCGTGGTGACCGCTCCATGACTGCCAAATCATGGGTACAAGGGATAGATAGGTCCTTTACCGAATACATAGCGCCGGCAAGGGAAAAAGGAACAAAAATGCTGAAACTGGGTGACCAGTTATGGATGTACTCACCCCAGACCGATCGTATCATCCGGATCGCCGGTCACATGCTGCGTCAATCCATGATGGGCTCAGATTTCTCGTATGAAGATATGATGGAAGATCGCAGCCTTACCGATACCTACAGTGCCGAGGTTCTGGGGTCAGAATCCTTTCTTGACCGGGATTGCTGGGTATTAAAGCTTACAGCCAAGGTAGAGGATATAGCTTACCACTCACGTAAAATCTGGGTGGATAAAGAGCGAATGCTGGGCCTTCGGGAGGACCGTTTCGCTAAAAGCGGAAAATTGCTGAAAACGGCTGAAATTTTAGAAGTGTTCCAGGTGAATCAACGCTGGTATCCCAAACGAATAGTCTTCAAGGATGCACTGTCCAGGGGTAAGGGGACGGAATTAATTATTGAGTCTATAGAGTTTGATGTAAATATCCCTCCGTATATTTTTTCTAAGGCAGCGCTCAGGAAATAGCAACCTTGAAAAGGTTATGAAATTTATCTGAGTTTTGCATTAACTATAATCAGTTGACATTCATACTCTGTTCTGTGTATCATTTCCGCCAACTTCAGCCATGAAGAGATTCCTGAAACGTACACCTCTGATTCTACTCCTCCTCGCGGGGGTATTGTTTATCTCATGCGTGCCTATTCTCCAGGATTTGTGGTACGGAGATGTAGGTACTGTAGTATCCGCCCACCCCATCGCCACAAAGATCGGTGTTGAAGTCCTGCGGGATGGCGGGAATGCAGTAGATGCCGCCGTAGCCGTGGGCTTTGCTTTGGGAGTAGTGGACCAGTTTCATTCAGGAATAGGTGGCGGCGGTTTTATTATCATTCGAATGGCTGATGGTACAATTCATACCATTGACGGTAGGGAGACTGCACCGGCGGCTGCCGCTCGTGATATGTACCTACGTGACGGACAGTTCGATCCTTCGTTGAGTCAGGAAGGTGTGCTGGCGGTGGGTGTTCCCGGAATTGTGGCTGCTTACACGGAAGCGCTGGAGCTTCTCGGTACGAAGACTCTGGAGGAAGTTATGAGACTGTCAATTATGGTGGCACAGGCCGGATTTATACTGGACGAGCCGTATGCCAATGTAATCCGGGAAACCGCGGAGAAGCTGAAAAATCATCCAGCTTCTGCAGCCATTTATCTGCACAAAGATGGATCACCACTTGCGGCGGGAGAGATACTCCGCCAGCCAGACCTCGCCGTTACATACGAGAAAATAGCTGTGGGCGGCGTAAACTATTTCTATCAGGGTGAATTCGCAGAACAGTTGGCAGCTTACATGGAGGCCAATGGTGGGCTGATTACTGAAACTGACATGGCTGGTTACACAGTTCGACATCGGGAGCCAATCGTTGGGAACTACCGGGATTATGAGATAATCGGTATGGCGCCGCCCAGTTCCGGCGGGGTGCATGTTCTGCAGATACTCAACATGCTGGAGGCGTCAGGTGTTTTGGAAGGAAAATCCGGCTGGGACTCTGAATCGGTCTATCTGACGACCCGGTTTATGTCCCAAGCTTTTGAAGACCGGTCGCTGTACTTGGGTGACAGTGATTTCTACAATGTTCCGGTTGATCTTCTTATCAGCCAAGGGTATGCTGACTCGGTAACAGCAATCATCATGAGTGAAGCAACGACTAAAGTTCCACAGACTGGGGCGGCTTCATTTGAGTGGTCACCTGGCAGCACTACGAACTTCTGTGTGGTAGACCGCTGGGGAAATACTGTTGCAGTGAATCAGACGGTGAACCTTTGGTTTGGGTCCAAGCTGACACTCCCCGGCACGGGAGTTGTCCTGAACGATGAGATGGATGATTTTGCAGCTCAGCCGGGAGTGCCCAACGCCTTCGGATTAATCGGCGGTGAAGCCAACAGCATTTTGCCAATGAAACGCCCTCTTTCCAGTATGTCGCCTACAATAGTGGTGAAGGATGGCAAGCCGGTACTGCTGTTAGGCGGCGCCGGCGGTTCAAAGATTATTACCGCTGTCCTCCAAGTGATCGTGGACATTATTGATTTTGGGATGACGGTAGAGGATGCTCAGAAACAGTCCAGGTTTCATCATCAGTTCAAGCCGGATATCCTGTTTTTGGAACCGGATTTCCCAGAGTCAGCAGCAGCGGAGCAGAAGAGTCGAGGTTACGAAGTGGTAGAGAGCGGCAACCTTGGGCGTGTCCAAGCGATTGCCTGGAATAAAAAGGCCCAGCGCTATGAGGCCGGGCCTGATCCGAGATTTAGATTAGGTGATTAGTCTTTTGCTTCTTCAGCAACCCGTCTGAAGACGAGAGTCTCCTCTTCATCTGCAATTTCCAACCGTCCGTCTCCTAATGTGATTTCGGCTGCGTCCCACTCTTCTGAATCTTCCAGAAGCATACTCAGGGATGTTCCGTCCAGTTTCCATTCTCCTGCAACGGATTCAGATTCGTCACCTGTCGACATAGACATAACAAATGTGCCGTCCTCATTGAATTGAAAAATCATGGAGACGCTTTCAACGGCGGCGGTTGCCAGTTCCAGTTCCTCACCTTCCATACCTTCTTCCATCATGGCTTCTTTGAGCATTACAGGGTCAAGTTCCCACTTCCCGAGAATAGTGTCGTCATCTCCCGGGGGAGCAGCGATGGTCAGGGAAAGAAAGATCAAGAACAGGAGGGATCGTTTAGATATCGTCTGTACCATAGTTGGTCCTCCAGTAACTTGACTATTAAAGGGAGAATACATACCATGTGGAGTATAGCACTAATTTCAGTAAAGTGCTACATTTTTCCTTTACCAATAGACTAAATGACAGGTAGTTAGAAAAGGGATGATATGGATTACCATAGGAACTTCCAGTAGATATTTGTGAGATTTATCAAGGTTTTGTCTACTTATTT
>CAZHRR010000038.1:4737-18748 GCA_964534955.1 uncultured bacterium | reverse complement strand
GGTACCGCTGGAGTTTGCAGTCCTTTGGATGTTTTGGTAGAAAGTGAGGACGACACCACTTGACGATAAAGTATTGCATTAATACAGGTTGAATAAAACCTGCCAGGTCTCTTATTCCTACTGTATCACTTCGTTCACATAAGTCAACAAGCGCAATGCGTGACCGATGTCGAATTCAGCGTTACTTGTTGGGAATTTTACGATGTTTTGAACTCACCCTCGGTCCCTCTCTTATGAAGAGAGGGAAGAAAAGATCCGTTGTTCTTTTGAATGTTATCTCCGCATAAACCGTTGTTTATTTTACGTTTTCCCCCTCTTCTTCGTAAGTCGAAGATCCCGCACACGGAGTGTCGGGGAGAGGGGGCTTCACGCAGTGCTCGCAAAGGGAGTCCCTTTGGGAAAGGGGGTGAGTTGAAAACCGATAACCGAATGACGAATACCGATACCTGCCCGACTAAGTCATTCCCGCCAAGAAGAAGGCGGACAGGCAGGCGGGTGACCCATCTACTCCCGCCATTGCGGGATACGATGGACAGACCCGTACCGGGATCATGCACAGCACCCTGTGACCCAAAGAGTCTCTCCTGTCAAGGAGTCCCACGTGACCTCCGGAGGGATGCCATCGCAATTTGCAGTTACCTTGTTTTACCTTCAGTGGCAATATAAATTCGACATCTTATAATGGACCTCAATGCGAAAAAGACAGTCCTGCGGATGATTGAAAACGGGGTTTTCGTACTCACGGCGAAGGACGTTGAAGAGTGCTTTAGTTCTACAGTTACGTTTGTAACTCAAACATCCTTTGACCCACCCCTAATCATTGTCGCTCTACGGACGGATTCCGGCGTGTATCAGGCGGTATCGAATAGCCGACGATTTGCCCTCCACATGTTAGGAAAGAACCAGAAAAGCTTTGCAGCAGCATTTTTCAAGCTGTCTGAAAGTGATGAATCAACCATCAATGGAAAGAGCTATTCGATGAGCGAATTGGGAAATCCAATTCTGGATGAGACCATTGCTTATGTCGAGTGCGATGTTGTGGAAATTGTTGAGCAGGGAGATCATCATATAGTTGCAGGTGAGGTGGTTGAAGCTGCAGTAAGGTCTGAGGAACCTGCCCTATCCCTTAGTGATACCAGTTGGTCGTATGGAGGCTGATCTTGGATCGTAGTAAATTCTCTGAGGCTATTCAGTCTGATGATCAGTCAACACTTGATATTTTTCTAAGTGATGCCGCTCAAAATTCAGATTCTCTGAGAGAATTTCTGCAACATCTCCTGGTATTATCTGCTTCCTCTACGCACTTCAGGTGGCACCCAGAGTGTGGGTGGCTGCATCCAACTGTAGTCCTCAATTCAGTAAAGAATATCTGTGCTCTGAGATCTGAGAATCCAAGCCTTCCTTTCCTGAAGTATGCAATTGATATCGTTAGAGAAGCAGAACCGTCACCACGTGATTCGGAATGGCGGCATGTTTCCGAGGAAGAGAAAACCAAGCCCCTCTTCGTTATGGATTTCCGGGCGGCTCTGAAGGATGGAGATGTTGATTCTGCTCTTCGTGAAGCTGCGAAGATTCTGCTCATGTCAGAGAATAAAACATATGTTCTCGAAATTATATGTGAATCATTATTGAGTCAGTTTGATGTTTTTGGTCTACTGACCTACTCCTTCTATCGGGCATCAGCATTCTGCCCAAAAGAGGATTCTCATCATTTTGTATCCACCATGCTCGAGTTTATATTGAATTCAGAAAGTCGTGCTAAATCAAATCTTGAAGACAGTCCAGTGTACCCGGTAGTGTATGCTTCTGCTCATCGTATTCAGAGTTCGGAATCAGTTCTTCAAAACTCTTTTCAGAGGTTGGGTTTGCTTGAAAACGATCGTTTCTCAAAAATTTTTGAGACTGGGAATGGCTCCTCATCAAATCTAAGAAGTGGTTCGGATATTGTTGAAGCGTGGGCAAGCGATGATCCAGAAACCTTAGGAGATGTGTTTAAAAGTGAAGTACAATCCGGGGATAAATCGTGGCCTGTGAAATTAATTGAAGCTCGTCTGATGAAAGGTGAAGAAATATCACCCTTTTGGATTGTGATGCTCGACAGCATTCAATACCTTCTTCGTATTGGCACCGGATGGAGTGAGACAGACTTGGTGGTCTATCTCCAGAGCCATGCTGTTTTGGAAAAGGTAAGAAATACTTTAAACTTTGATCTAATGGAATAGGAGCAAAAATGACTGATGTATTGATATTCGTTCAGTATTTTCGTTTGGGGACTCAGATTGCTGATGTTCTTGCTTCCTTTGATTACTCAGCAGATTTCCCGGAGACGGCTGACGATCTCATCGCCGCTATATCCAAAGACACTCGCCTGATTATTCTCGATCTCGATGATGAACAGGTGGTGAAAACTGCTTTGATCAATGGAATACGAGAGAAGGCCAACGAGCTTCCAATTGCCGGTTTTATGGCTCAGATTCGCAAAGCTGATCACAACGCTGCGAAGGAAGCCGGTTGTCACTGGATTTTCACCAGATCTTCGTTTGTAAAGAATTTGAAGAGTCTTTTGTCCCGAGGGCTTCCAGAACAGTCGTAAAATGGAAGCTCAAGCCGGGCTGAAGAAGAGGATGAAGGAAGTTATCCTTCGTTTACGGAGTGCTTATCCTGATGCAACATGCAGTCTAACCCATAAGAGTCCTCATCAACTGCTTGTGTCAACTATTCTTTCAGCTCAGTGTACGGATAAACGAGTGAACCAGGTTACGCCGGAGCTCTTCGTTAAATATCCCTCAGTGCAGGATTTCGCAGAAGCAGAGGAATCAGAACTGGCGAATGATATTCACTCTTGTGGGTACCACAATCAAAAAGCTCGTGCCATCAAGGGCAGCTGTCAAGTTATCTGGGAAGATTTTGCTGGTAAAGTACCTGACACAATGGAAGATCTTTTAAAACTTCCTGGTGTAGGTCGAAAAACCGCTAATTGCGTTCTGGGTACTGCATACGACATTCCTTCTGTGGTTATTGATACTCACATGGTCAGAATAATGAATTTACTTGGATTTACTCAATCACGGGATCCTGTAAAGATTGAGAGAGATATAATGTCAATTGCTCCCAATAAAGAGTGGATTGATCTTACACATCTGATAATTGAGCACGGCCGTTACGTCTGCATCTCTCGTCGGCCCAGGTGTAGTGATTGTTTTCTCCACGACCTGTGTCCCTCGGCTGCTTTGTGAGGAAACGTTTCAGTCTTTGGTATGTAGTAGAAAAACAGGGTCAAAAGATTAGAACACTGAGGTCACAGAGAACCTCAGAGAACCTCAGAGGAAATCATGGTAAAAGAAAAGGATAAGGAGTGAAGAAGGAATGAGCAGAGGAGCGTTGGAGTGGGGGTGTAGTGGTGAGCTATTGAAATTGTCTATTGACTATTGACAAAGTAGAAAGTAAGAAATAGAGTTCAGGACACTGAAGACACTGAGGACACAGAGAACCATCGAGAGAAAGCATGGATAGCAAAGGCAAAGGAAAAGTCAAAAGATAAGATACGCCCGTTCCTTTATAAGGGTGGGCACGGAAAACATTGAGAATAAATAAGGAAAAAAAGAAAAAATCGCCGCCAAATATTGTGATTGAATTCAACAAACCGTCTGATCCTACGGCAAATCCTCCCTCTTTATCCCAGATTTTTCCAATGCGACAGAATAAACAACAATCGAAACCGTCACTGATCCCGGTACGGGTCGTTGATCGGTGGGAGATGAACAGATCAACATCGGGATTTGGGAGGAAGAATCTTGTTTTATGGTTGAATTCAACAGGTGTAAATTCAGAGAGCAACAATATTTGCAACATACAAATACTTAGGGGGAACAGATGCCATTGGTAACTAAAAGTTTCCCTTTCTGCGCTGCTCATCAATATGGTCATGCAGAATGGAGCGAAGAGAAAAACCGGGAAGTGTTCGGTGATGATGCCGGTATGCATGGACATAACTATACACTGGAAGTGACTGTGAAAGGTTCGCCGGATCCCGATACCGGGTTCGTCATCGATTTGGGATACCTCAAGAGAGTTGTTAATGAAAAGGTGGTTTCGGTAATGGATCACGCTGTGATAGAGAAAGATATACCGTGGTTTGCAGGCAAACAGCCCTCTACAGAGAACATGGTGATCTGGATTTGGGGACTCTTGGAACCTGAGATCAAAAGCGGGAAACTCCATAGAATTCGACTGAGGGAGACGCCTACAATTTATACAGACTATTTTGGACCGGAAGAGTAGTGGAGTTCAAGGAAAAACTGTTTCTCTTTTTGAGCGGCATCTTTCTGACGTCTCTTGTTCTTGGAAATGTCATTGGTACAACGAAGTTTGTGAATGTCTTCGGGCTGACGGTTCCGGCTGGTGTTCTTGCCTATCCTTTCACATTCCTTGCCACCGATCTTATTTGCGAGTTGTATGGAAAGAAAAGAGCACAAACATTAGTGTGGATCGGCTTTATCATGAATTTCTTCATGCTGGGACTGATGACTCTTGGTCACTTCCTGCAAGATGCTCAAGGTGTATCCGGCGCTACTTCAACCTTCGACAATGTCTATAAATTTATGGTTGGCAATGTTATCGCCTCGATGATAGCGTATCTCATTGCTCAAACGGTGGATGTACACATGTTCCATTTCTGGAAGCGGCTCACGAAGGGTAAGCATCTCTGGCTGCGGAATAATCTTTCGACCACAGTGAGTCAATTAGTTGACACCACTTCTATATTGACAATTCTGTTTTTGGCTAATAATCTGGGTGAAAATGTGAAGACTTTTAGTGATCTGATACCGCTGATCATTGCTTCTTATATGTTCAAGTTCTTTTTCGCCCTTTTTGATACACCTCTGTTTTACCTGGGAGTCTGGAGATTGAAACCGATTATTCACGAGGATCCGGATGAGGTACAGTGGGGATATCGATCATTTGTGGAGGAAGCATTGTGAATGCGAAAAACATAAGTAAACTTGAAGAAATTACAGCAGTACTCTTAGAGGAGATTGGAGAAGATACCGAAAGGGAGGGACTGCTTAAGACACCAAGCCGCGTAGCGAAAGCATGGGAGTACTTCAGTCAAGGCTACCACATGACTCCCGAGGAGGTAGTGGGTGATGCTGTCTTCAATGAGAAGTGTGACGACATCATTGTAGTAAAGGACATTGACTTTTTCTCACTTTGTGAACATCATCTGCTGCCGTTCTATGGTGTGGTACATGTGGGATATCTTCCAGGAGAAAAGATCATTGGGCTCTCGAAAATTCCGCGCATTGTTGAGGTTTTTGCTCGCCGACTGCAGGTGCAGGAACGAATGACCAAACAGATTGCTGATGCCATCGAGGATATCCTTGAACCGCGAGGCGTGGCGGTTATGGCTGAAGCGTCGCATCTATGCATGCAGATGCGCGGTGTGGAGAAAAAGGCGTCATTTATGGTGACGTCTGCCATGCGTGGAGTTTTCAAGGAGAATCAAAAGACAAGGGAAGAGTTTCTGACGATTATTTCTAAGGAGAGGAACTAGTGGGATTACTTGGAGCTCATGTAAGCGCTGCTGGTGGGGTGGAGAATGCTCCGGCCAGAGGAAGTGCCATCAATGCAGATGCTATTCAGATTTTTACAGCCAATCAGAATCAGTGGACTCCCAAACAGCCGACTGAAGAGAACGCCTCAGCATTCCGTGAAAATATGGATAGAGAACGGCCGGGAATCTGTGTCACTCATGATTCATACTTGATTAATTTAGGGTCGCCTGATCTGAAAAAACTCAACATGTCACGTCGGGCGTTTATAGAGGAAATTGACCGCTGCGATGCCTGCGGTATTCCACACCTCATTTTCCATCCCGGCGCACATCTTAAGACCGGAGAAGACGAATGCCTGATTCGGATAGCAGAGAGTATTGATTACTGCCTCCATAAGCGCCCGGATTCGAAGGTGACTCTCCTTATCGAGAACACTGCAGGTCAGGGCTCTAATGTGGGCTATCGCTTTGAACATCTGCGTATCATTATTGATAAGGTCAAGCAGCCTGAGCGGATGGGAGTATGCATCGACACTCAGCACAGTTTTGCAGCCGGTTACGATCTGCGAACAGAGAAAGGATGGAACGAGACATTCAATGAGTTCGACAAGGTGGTAGGAATGGAGTGGATAAAGTCATTCCACGTTAATGATTCCAAGCGCGATTTGGGGACACGGGTGGATCGTCATGAAAAGATCGGGCAGGGATTCCTGACTATGGAGACCTTTTGGTGTCTGGTGAATGACGAGCGGTTTGTCGATCTCCCCATGGTTCTGGAGACGCCCGTTGATGACGAGTCAGAATATGCTGATGAATTGAAAATCTTGCGGAGCCTGATTGACGCTCCGAAACCGAAATAGGAATTCTGCTGTGAGTAAGAAAAATGAATTCGATGTAGTGGTAATAGGCGGTGGTCCCGGTGGATATGTCGCCGCCATCCATGCAGCACAAGCCGGGAAGAATGTAGCTGTAGTGGAACGGGATGTACTGGGAGGCGTCTGCCTCAACTGGGGATGCATCCCGACGAAATCACTTCTGCATGATGCTGAGGTACTGCATCTGGTGAAAAACGCAGGGAAGTATGGAATCGAGATAAAGGATTATTCTGTCGATTTCGGGAAGATAGTAAAACGAAGCCGGACAGTCGCCAAACGCCTCTCGAAGGGGGTAGAGTATCTGATGAAGAAGAATAACATCACTCACATCAAGGGAGTGGCAAAACTGCGTACAGCATCAGATGTGGAGGTGGCAACAGAAGACGGCAAGAGTCTCCTTAAAGCGTCAAATGTGATCATTGCAACGGGAGGAAGAAATAAGGAATTAACTAGTTTGGAGACAGACGGTAAGCGTGTCATCACCTATAAAGAAGCGATGACGCTGGAGAAGCCGCCGAAGACGATGATTATTATCGGTGCCGGAGCCATCGGTGTGGAATTTGCCACACTCTACCACGAGTACGGCACGGAAGTTCACCTCGTAGAAATGCTGCCTCGTATCCTTCCGCTGGAAGATGCCGAGGTCTCTGCTGCATTGGCGATATTGCTGAAGAAGCGGGGGATCCACATTCATGTTTCGAGTAAGGTTGAGAAGATTGGCACCCTGAAGACAAAGGTGAAAGTGCATCTTTCCGGTGGAGAGAAGAGCGAAATAATCGATGGCGAAATCGCTCTGGCAGCCGTGGGCACTCAGGGGAATGTGGAAGATCTCGGGCTGGAGTCCGTGGGGGTGCAAGTGGGGAGTGGATGGATTGCGACTGATGAATTTCAGCGGACAACCGTAGAGGGAGTCTACGCTATTGGTGATGTGACCGGACCACCTTGGCTGGCCCATGTCGCTTCCGCTGAAGGTCGGATTGCCGCCGCTCATCTGTGTGGACGCAACCCCAAACCCCTCGATTATCAAAGCATCCCGGCTTGTACTTATTCCCGGCCGCAGGTAGCGTCCATCGGCATGACTGAAGAAGCGGCTCAGGAAGCCGGTCATGAGCTGAAAGTCGGCAAGTTTCCTATGCGAGCCAGCGGCAAAGCTTTAGCTCAGGATAACACCGACGGATTTGTGAAGATTATCTTCGATGCCAAATATGGGGAATTGCTGGGCTGCCATATCATTGGACCGGAAGCGACAGAGCTGATAGCTGAAGTGGCAGCAGCCAAGATGCTGGAAGCGACTTATGAGGAAATCGTTGAGACCGTCCATGCCCATCCCACAATCGCCGAGGCAATTATGGAAGCTGCAGCGGATGCGTATGGAAAAGCGGTGCATGTCTGAACTGCAATTAACACCATCGCTGATAGAAAAATCAGAGATGAAATTCCTCCGCCTCGGAAGACAGCCGTACGAGATTGTCTGGGAAATGCAGAAGGAGTTGGTTGTCAAGCGGCAGCAGGGACTCGTTCCGGATACGCTGATTCTAGTAGAGCACGATCCTGTCTACACATTGGGGAAGAATGCCGATGAGAATCATCTATTGCAGTCTCGCAGAGAGGACGTACCGGTGTTCCATGTCGAGCGAGGAGGCGATGTTACATTTCACGGTCCCGGCCAGATTGTCGGCTATCCCATTTTAGATCTCCACAATCATCTGCTGAGCATTAGCTGGTACATGCGGTCACTGGAAGAGGTGCTTATTCGAACATTGGCTGAGTTCTGTATCGAAGCTGATCGCAGGGAGGGGCTCACGGGAGTTTGGATAGATGACCGGAAGATTGCATCTCTCGGCGTGCGAGTGTCACGCTGGATTACCATGCACGGATTTGCTCTGAATGTGAATACAGATTTGAGATACTTCGATGGAATAATTCCGTGCGGCATTTTCGAGTGCGGCGTAACCTCCATGGAGCGGATTCTGAGAAAGAAGCTGATGTTAGAAGAGGTCGAGAACAGGATTGAACGAGAGTTTATTAACGTGTTTGATTCACAGCTGCCAGATGTGGAGGCGTTTTAACCTGGTAAATCATCATTAGCTGCTAAGAACGCGAAGATACACGAAGATAAAAACAGAAATGAAGAGAAAATAATTTCACAAAAACATACTGACAATGTCAGTTCATCACACATTTTTGTGGTAGTCAAAAAATATTTATGAAAAGAAAGAACGAACTCACCCTTCCGCAGGATCCTGTGGACGGTCCCTCTCTTAGAAAGAGAGGGAAGAAAAGATCGTTGTTTTTAAATGTTTTTCCCCTCTGCTTCATAAGAGAGGGGACTTCACGAAGTGCTCGCAAAGGGAGTCCCTTTGGGAAATGGGGTGAGTTAGTATTTAATGCCAGCCGAAAGAAGTGTAATTAATCATGCCCAGATTTCACGGATTTACCAAGAAACAGCTCCTGGATGTTTATCGAAACATGGTCTTATCCCGGAAGATGGATGAGAAGATGCTGGTACTCATCCGGCAGGGGAGAGGGTTTTTCCACATTGGTGGTTCCGGTCACGAAGCAGCACAGCTCGCAGCCGCCCAGTGCATTCGCCCGGGGGAGGATTGGTCTTATCCATACTATCGTGATTCGGCTTACACCTTGGGAATCGGCATGACTGCCCGGGAGCAACTGCTCTGCTTTTTATCTCGGGCGGATGACCCCAGTTCCGGAGGCCGTCAAATGTCGCAGCACTATGGACATCGTGATCTTAGGATTGTAACGCAATCGAGTCCGACTGGGACTCAGTTTCTCCAAGCTGTGGGTTGTGCCATGGCGGCATTGAAGGATGGTCGGAAAGAGGTGGCTTATGTCTCTTCAGGTGAGGGTACAACAAGCCAGGGGGATTTCCACGAAGCCCTCAATTGGGCAAGCCGGGATAAACTGCCTGTCATCTTTCATATTGAAGATAATCGGTTTGCAATTTCTGTCCCCATTGAAGACCAGATAGCCGGGGCTTCGGTGTATGAAATTGTGGCTGGGTACAAGAATCTGGCCCGTTTCCATGTTGATGGGACTGACTTTTTTGAATCCCATCTTGCTTTCCGTAAAGCGGTTGACCGAGCACGGAAAGGGAAAGGTCCCGGCGTAATCGTTTCAGACGTAGTACGGCTTTTACCCCATTCGTCATCTGATGATCAACGAAAATACCGCAGTGAAGAAGAGCTGGAAGCCGACCGACTGCGTGATCCAATCTTACAATTCGAGACCATGTGTGTGGAAGGCGGGGCTGTCGCTGCAGAGGATTTTGCTGAAATCCGGGAAAAGGTGGAAGATGAAGCTGATGAATTAGTTGAGTGGTGTGAAGATCAGGCTCAACCGGAACCTGAGACGGCAACGCTCCACGTTAACAGTGAAAACTTAACCGGTATCGGTGGTAGTGAACCGGAAATGAAGATTATCACTGATAAAGTGGTGATGGTTGATGCCATTAATCATGCCCTTAGTGAAGAATTGGGGCGGAACGATAAGATGGTCATCTACGGTCAGGACGTAGCAGGAGACAAGGGTGGTGTTTTCACAGCTACCAAAGGACTAACGAAAGCATTTGGGTATAACCGTGTGTTTAATGCACCTCTTGCTGAATCCTCTATTGTTGGAACGGCTATTGGGATGGCATGCGCAGGGTGGAAACCAGTTGTGGAAATTCAGTTTGGCGACTACATCTGGACTGCCATGATGCAGATTCGCAATGAAATGGTTACTATCCGCTACCGTTCTAATAACAGTTGGAGCTGTCCGGCTGTAATTCGTGTGCCGGTGGGAGGCTACATTCACGGTGGGCTCTACCACAGCCAGTCTATTGATGGTTATTTTATTCACATGCCCGGAATTCGCATTGCCTATCCGTCCAACTCCGCAGATGCGAAAGGACTCCTCAAGACGGCGTGCCGGATGGACGATCCGGTGATGTTCATGGAGCATAAGGGGCTCTATCGCCATCCGCAGGCGGTGACGCCAGAACCCGATGAGAATTATCTCCTGCCGTTTGGTTTGGCCAGGATTGTGCAGGAAGGCAGCGACCTTACCATAATAACCTGGGGCATGATGGTACACAAATCCGTTGATGCAGCGAAGAAGATCTTTGATGAAACGGAAGCTACTATCGAGATCGTTGACATAAGGACTTTGAACCCTCTTGACCTTGATACAATCGAAAAATCGCTGTGCAAGACCAACAAGGCGCTCATCGTGTATGAAGACAATCTTACGAACGGCCCCGGCGCGGAAATCTCCGCACTAATTGCTGATCGGTTCTTCGAACTGCTGGACGGTCCCGTAAGAAGGGTGGCGGCGAAAGATTGTCCAGTCCCTTTCAGCCCCATTCTTGAAGATAAGATCTTGCCCCAGACCCATGATATTGTGTCGGCAGCTGAGGAACTTTTGGAGTACTAATGATTGTTGATGTTATTATGCCGAAGCTGGGTGAGTCCATCACGGAAGGAACTATTATCGAGTGGCGGAAGAAAGTGGGCGACGCCATCGTGAAAGATGAAATCCTGCTGGAGATTGGGACGGACAAAGTTGATTCGGAGATTCCCTCTGTTGCGGGAGGAGTAGTGACGGAGATACTTGCTCAGCCCAACGATGTTGTGTCTGTAGAGACTGTTATAGCCAGGATTGAGACAGACGCTGATGCTCCGGCAGAAACAGTTGAACCTGAACCGGAAGATGTTGAGAGTGATTTTACTGAGAAGAAGGAAAAACCGAAGGTCGAAGTACAACCTGGGAAGGCAGTCAAATCTGAAATTACTCTGAGAGATAAGACGGAAGTAAGGACGTTCTACACACCTCTGGTAAGATCAATCGCTAAGAAGGAAGGGATATCTGAGGATGAACTGGCAGCAATTCCTGGAAGCGGTCGCGGTGGTCGAGTAACCAAGAAAGATGTTTTGGCATTTTTAAAGGGCGGAAGGGTAACAGCTTTGCCAGCCGAGCCTTCTGGGATGGCTATGACGGATGAAGTGGAAGAGATGGAGAGGATGCGGCAGATTATTGCCCAGCACATGCGAAAAAGTCTCGACACAGCCGCTCACGTCCATGTTGTATCAGAAGCGGATGTGACCAATATTGTAGAATTTGTCCATCAGAAGGGACATAGATTTCAGCGACAGGAAGGATTTAAACTAACATACACACCGCTTTTCATCATGGCTCTTGTGAATGCGATTCAAGATCATCCCATAATAAACGCTTCTCTTGATGGAATAGAGATTCATCATCACAGGAATGTCAACATTGGCATGGCAGTGGCTGTAGAAAAAGGGTTATTGGTGCCAGTGATTCCGAAGTGTGAGGAGTTGAATTTCCTCGGTCTTTGCCGTCGTGTGAATGATATTGTTCATCGGGCTCGTCAGGGAGAGATTTCTCCCGATGAACTTCAGGGGTCAACATTCTCAATAACCAACTTTGGCGTCTTTGGTAACCTCTACGGCACACCCATAATCAATCAGCCTAACTCAGCTATCCTCGGTATTGGCGCCGTGAAGAAGCGGCCTGTCGTCCATGAAACTCCGAAAGGAGATGCTATTGTCATCCGCTCTATGACGTATCTTTCCCTCGGTTTTGATCACCGACTGACTGACGGAGCCGGAGGAGGTCAATTCCTGGAGCGGGTTGTGCACTACTTGGAGAACATGGACACAGCCGTCTTGATGTAGGTATGCAACTAATCTCACAAAAAGTAATTTATCAGTTACGGGAAGGAACCCCGCATAAATCGGGATGTACTACAAACAAAAGACTTTTGTTCCGATTATCGGGGACTGTATGGAGTGAAATATTAAGAATGAAATCGGGGTTATGTTGATGTGGTTCTATCGACGATTAAGTGCGATGGGAAACTTATCATGTTTTGAACTCACCCTCAGTCCCTCTCTTAGAAAGAGAGGGAAGAAAAGAACCACTGATCTTATGAATGTTTTCCCCCTCTGCTTCGTAAGTCGAAGATCCCGCACACGGAGTGTCGGGGAGAGGGGTGGCCACCGAAGGTGGACGGGGTGAGTTAGTTCATGAGTACAGAGAGCAAGCAAGGTCTATCCATAACTGATGGATTACCACATAAAACCACCCGGAAACCTGATTGGCTCAAGATCCATATGCGGATTGGTGAAAACTACACCGATCTGAAGGAGATTGTTATCAATGGGAATCTGCACACTGTCTGCCAGGAGGCTCTTTGCCCAAATATCTACGAATGCTGGGATCGCCGGTCGGCGACGCTCATGATCCTTGGTGATGTCTGCACCCGCTCCTGCAGATTCTGCAATGTGAAGACAGGTCGACCTACTTGGAATGATTCTGGAGAACCGCAGCGAACAGCAGAAGCGGTACGCAGGATGGGACTTAAGCATTGCGTTATCACCTCTGTTAATCGTGATGAACTTCCTGACGGCGGAGCATCTGTCTGGGCAGAGACGATCCGCGCTATTCACAAGTTGAATCCTGACTGTTCAGTGGAGGTGCTGATCCCTGATCTGAAAGGAGATATTAGGGATCTCAAAACGGTTTTTGATGCCCGTCCGGAAATTCTGGGGCATAATATTGAGACTGTCCCGAGACTCTATTCATCTGTCCGCCCTCAAGCTGACTATGAACAATCTCTTGATGTACTGAGGCAATCAAAGGAGTTCGGGCTCCGCACCAAAACAGCTATGATGGTAGGACTTGGTGAGAAAAAAGACGAAGTGCTGGAAACTATTCAGGAAGCAGCTGAAATTGGATGTGATATTTTGGCTATTGGACAATACCTTCAGCCTACGCGAAATCATCACCCTGTCGATCGCTACGTTCATCCTTATGAATTTGACCTTTACCGAAAGGAAGGTTTGAAACATGGACTAAAGTGGGTGGAATCCGGACCGCTGGTGAGGAGTTCCTATCACGCGGACGAGCAGGCTGGATTTGCTAACCATCGAAGATCATCTGAGAAGAGGGTGTGAACAACGCCTAAACTAAGAGCTCGTGATGAACATTGGGAAATGATGAATTGTATTTTAGATGTTATTTTGGGAGCATGCGGAGGTGTCAATAATGAATGATCACCCTCTCCTTTGTCCTCTCCCCTCGAGGGAGAGGAGTTCTTATGAAGGGAGCCAGACGTGCAAATTTCGCATCAGACTTTCTTACTCTATATGCCGCCTGCTGGATGGACTAGAGGCTCGTATAGCTAATTCGCAGCTAAGCCTTCTCCCCCTAGATGGGGGAGAATTGAAGAGTGGGTGATAATTGGGTGTAAACAACGTAGTAAAGCTTGCATCACGAAAAATTCAATACTTCCAGAAAACTGTGAGGTGAAACTAATAACGGAGAAAACATGAAGAATCAGAAGATTGTTATTTATGGTGTTATCATCCTGGCAGGATTGGTACTTGCCTTGTGGATCAATAACAACAAGGGATCGGATGTCAGGCCGAGTACAGGAGGATCTCCAACTGCGCAGAGGACGGAGACTCGAATTCCTCCACCACCTCCATCGGAACCTGTGCTGCCCCGGACTGATGAGATTCTCATCGGACAACTTGGCGCTATCATTCCTGAAGGT
>CAZHRR010000038.1:0-4637 GCA_964534955.1 uncultured bacterium | reverse complement strand
GCCCCGGACTGATGAGATTCTCATCGGACAACTTGGCGCTATCATTCCTGAAGGTTGGCAGTCGGAACCGCCGTCCAGCTCTATGAGGATTGCCCAGTTCCGAATTCCATCTGGTAACGGAGATGATCTCGAACTTGCTGTTACTTCTGGCATCGGCGGCGGTGTACGGGCGAATGTGGATCGCTGGTATGGGCAGTTTCAGAGTCCCGTAGGAAGGGACACAACTTATGTCATCAATAATCTACGGATTACTATCGTGGATATCAGTGGTAGATTCCTGGGAATGCAGGCAGAGATTGGTCAGGAAGATCACCAGATGTTGGCTGCCATAGTAGAAGCACTTGATGGTGTCTATTTTTTCAAAATGACAGGACCGCAGGAAACTGTTTCCACCTTGAGTAATTCTTTTGCAAGTTTTGTTGGAACTATTCGATATGTTGGACTTCAATAAACAAGAATTGTATGACAAATCAGCAGATTGGAGCGAGTGGCATACTTGTTGCCCATAGATGGGTAGACTGAATAGGAGTATTTTATGACTGATGAAATAAAAGATCCGGAGATTTTAGAGGAAAACTCTTCCATTGAAGATGCAGCAGATGAAGTCGATACGTTTCCTGTTATGCCTCTGCGGAATACTGTCCTTTTCCCTCAACAGGTAATACCGACATACATCGGTCGAGAGAGATCCCTTCAATTAATTGACGATCTACCGCAGGGTAAAAAATTACTTGTCGTTGTGGCACAGGAGGACGGCTCAATGGAAAACCCATCGCCTGATGATCTCTATTCGTGGGGAACATTGGCGGTGGTCCTAAAGGTTTTTGACATGCCGGATAACAGCAAATCCGCTATTATCCAGGGGTTGGATCGTGTTAAGCTCCTCTCGTTCTCTCAGCAGGATCCTTACTTTAGAGCAGTTGTAGAACGTGTGGAGGATCAGGATGAGGAAGGTCTCGAAATTGATGTGCTGGCATCAAATGTCAGAAATTCTTTTCAGGAGCTCATCAAGATTGCTCCATATCTGACAGATGAACATTCCGGAATCCTGACTAATATTACCAAACTCGGTCGGCTGGCTGATCGCGTAATTTCTTTGGTTACTATCCCAACGAAAGAGAAGCAGGATATTCTGGAAGAGTTAAATGTAAAAGAACGGATGGATAAAACTACTGTTCTTCTTAACCGTGAAATACAGAGAATTGAGCTGGGAGAGAAAATACAGTCAGATGTACAGGATGAAATTTCTAAGACTCAGCGGGAGTACTTTCTCCGGGAACAAATGAAGGCTATTAAGAAGGAACTTGGTGAAGATGACGGAAGTGCTGAGCTTAATGAGTTAGAGGAAAAGATTAAGGCTGCTGCCATGTCTGAGGAAGCCGAAGCTGTGGCCATGAAGGAGCTGGATCGGTTGACGAGAATTCCTCCCCAGTCACCGGAGTATTCTGTTTCCAGAACGTACCTCGACTGGCTTATTGATTTGCCGTGGAGTACGTCTACTGAAGACAGGGTTGATACAGTAGAAGCTAAAAAAATCCTGGATGAAGATCACTACGGTCTGAATGATGTAAAAGAGCGCATAATCGAATATTTAGCTGTCCGTAGATTGAAGGAAGAAGTATCTGAAGATGGCAAGGTCAAAGGACCTATACTCTGTTTTGCCGGTCCTCCCGGCGTGGGTAAGACCTCACTTGGCAGATCCATAGCCCGTGCCATGGGACGGGAATTCGTCAGGATTTCTCTGGGCGGCATCAGAGACGAAGCTGAGATTCGCGGGCACCGCCGGACATACATAGGTGCCTTGCCCGGACGTATTATCCAGAGTTTGAAAAGAGCCGGTTCCAATAATCCTGTCTTTATGCTGGATGAGGTGGACAAGGTAGGAGCTGACTTCCGGGGAGACCCATCATCAGCCCTGCTGGAAGTACTCGATCCTGAACAGAATTTCAGCTTCAGCGATCACTATCTTGAGATTTCATTTGATCTGAGCAATGTTATGTTCATTGCCACGGCTAACCTGAAAGATCCCATAATTCCAGCTCTTCGGGACAGGATGGAAATCCTCGATTTTACCGGTTATGTTGAAGAGGAGAAAATCCAGATTGCCAAGCAGTTCCTCATTCCTAAGCAGATGGAAGAAAATGGTTTAAATGAGGATGATCTGAAATTTACTCCCGGCGGGATTAAGGAACTGATAGAGTCCTATACCCGGGAAGCAGGAGTTAGGAACCTGGATCGCGAAATCGGAAACATCTGCCGAAAAGTGGCTCGGGAAAAAGTGGAAGGGAAGACTGAGAAAACAAAAGTGAACAAGGCAGCAGCGCAGAACTATCTTGGTGCCAAGCGTTTTTTCTCAGAAACAGCCGATCGTCTCAATAAACCGGGGGTTGTTATCGGACTGGCTTGGACTTCCGCAGGTGGAGATATACTGTTCATCGAAGCGAACAAGATGCTCGGAAAAGGTAATCTGACACTTACTGGACATCTGGGTGATGTCATGAAGGAATCGGCCAAGGCAGCGCTCTCGTACGTGCGAGCCAATGCCGATATGCTCGATGTTGATCCTAAATTTCATGAAACGACTGACATTCACGTCCACGTTCCAGCAGGAGCGATTCCGAAGGATGGACCATCCGCCGGAATTACGATCTTCACGGCTATCTACTCGCTGTTGACGGATCAACCTGTGAAAGATTCTGTAGCAATGACCGGCGAAATTACATTGCGGGGAGCGGTTCTGCCCATCGGTGGAGTGAGGGAGAAAGTCACGGCTGCTCATCGGGCTGGCCTGCGAGAGGTTATTCTGCCGCATGAGAATAAAAAGAACATGGAAAAGATTCCGAAGAAGATTCTTAAGGATATGAAGTTCCACTTTGTGAAAGAAATCTCAGAAGTGGTAGATTATGCTTTTCCAAAAGACTCAAACACTGATGGGAAGAAAAAATAGTCGGGATATTTTACTTTATTGGTGTTATACTTCTCGGTACAATATTAAGGACAAATAGATATTCAATCCTTTTCAAACATAGATAATTCGCCAACAAGTCACTAAGAGGAGATGATAATATTGAACTTACTGACAGAGGGGGGGAATCTTGAGCAAGAATCCACTAGTCTTTTTCTCCATTTAATACTTTATCAATAAAGACTTTGAGTCTTCGTGACTTCGTGGCTGGTGAACAGATCAAGCTAACTGATAAAAGTGGGCAATTGTTTGAACTGAGGAAAAAATGAAAGCAAAACTGTTGAAGTTGTTCTTTGTCTGTCTGATTTGCATTGGAGTTGTGATTGGTTTAGCTTTGATAGTGCAAAAATTTCAGTAATAACAACAATCTTAATTAAAAAAGGAAATAGACATGAAAAAGAATATGGGAAATATTGACCGAATAGTACGAATAACTCTCGCTGTTGTAATAGGTATCTTGTATTTCACCAACCAGATTAGCGGTCTAGCAGTAATCATACTGGGTATCTTTGCGGTGATTTTCTTAGTGACCAGTACTTTTGGCTTTTGCCCGCTCTACTGGCCGTTTAAATTGAGTACAGTGAAAGAAGAGGAAGTGGGAGATTAATACTACCTTAATAAGACACTTATTGCAGTGAATTAAATTGGACGCCTAGCTTCCCGACCTCGATAATTCGTATCTTCGGTACGGGACAGGCAGCTGGTTCAAAACATCTCGACGATAATATGTCGGGAAGGTCACAAGTTAGATCTTTGAAATAGTTATGGACGCTTAGCTCAGTTGGTTCAGAGCATCGCCCTTACAAGGCGGGGGTCACTGGTTCGAATCCAGTAGCGTCCACATGTTTTTCCAGATAGTGTATAGTGAAGGTCGGGAGTTCTCCCGAAGGGACTCCTGAGGAGGAATCTCTCACCGCCCACATTGTTTTTTGGAGATAATATTTAGCGAAGGTCGCAGGTTCTCCCGAAAGTCCAAGAGGGACTCCCCCGATCCGTAGGATCTCTCCTGTCAAGGAGTCCTGCGTGACCTTCGGAGGAGGAATTCTTCAGCGTCAACCCCGCCTGATCGCTGATGGTACTAGTCAGGCAGGCCTGTATACATTACCTGTCTACTCTGTTTCTACGACAGACAGACTGCGGGCCATGCCTACATTTCATTACGGCAGACAGGCAGGCCCGCCTGCTTGTCCTCCTTCTTTATGGTGGGAATGGCATAGTCGGGCAGGCAAACGTTACTAAAACTGCTTGAGAATGAAAAACCACCGATCATCAGTGGCTCTGCTTTTATCTGCTGTAATACCATAAGTTGAATCAATGTAGTTTTTTCATATCTGTAATACATCTTTTAGTTTTTCCGCACTGTTTATCTACCTCATAAAGTGGAAAAAGGATTTGATGGGACATCAAACAGTATGAATCTTGTCAACTCAATAAACTTGATAAACACATGCCAGATGGGTAGGTTTATCAAGAATGATCTCACAATTTCCCATAATGATTGATATTGTTACACTGATTAAGACATTCTTGAGTGATGCAGAAGAGGAATAACACCAACAGTTTCGCAATTCGTTTGCTAAGATTAGACAGGTGAAATGAAAACAAGATTTACAAGGACTGAAGTTCCCCCGAAATATAAGTCCTATCTGACTTTGAAATAATACTCCCATTT
>CAZHRR010000037.1:0-18848 GCA_964534955.1 uncultured bacterium | reverse complement strand
ATGACAACTTTTATACTGAAATTATTCAAAATCCAAAGCTGGTGAATAGATCAGGATAGTTAGTTTTTAGAAATTCCCCTACTCTTTAAGAAACAACTTAATTACTCTCCCGAAGATTAATAGCCAAAACTGAAAAGGGCAACATTTTTCCACTTACTCTTGAGCCACTCCCTTCGCAAACCGCTCTTCGAATTCACTTGAGAAAATGTCAACTATGTCCGGATGATATGAGATAATGGTATTTTCATCATTGTAGCTGAAACCATTAGTGGACCAGTTACACGATCCTGTGACAACCAGTGGATCGCTGTTATCATAACCTGCATCTATGAGCAGGTATTTATGATGTAGAAACTTCTCAGCTCCTGTGGAATCTGTCACTGCATCCACCCGCACTTCAACCTGATTCCCCCATTCTGACATTTTGTGAATTTCACTGTACTGGGAGCCGCCCTGCGTCTCATCAAAGACGCCTTGTATTGTGAGACCGGGAATATCTGCTAATCGGGCTTCCATAGCTGCGGAAATTTC
This sequence comes from uncultured bacterium, assembly GCA_964534955.1. Classification (GTDB taxonomy): domain Bacteria; phylum Fidelibacterota; class Marinisomatia; order Marinisomatales; family UBA2128; genus UBA2128. The sequence goes on along the minus strand of CAZHRR010000037.1, from coordinate 18,317 downwards.
ATCGTCCGTGAAAGAGAAGATGCAGAATGATATGGAGTAGTCAGCAGTGGCGATGGCGGCCATAATAGCTTCCTTTGTCATATCGCTCGGGGACATATAGAGTTCCAACGGATAGCCGTCCAGTTCGAAGACATGAAGGTGGTTGTCCTCCTTGCCTGTGTGAAACCTCGATGCTTCGAGATTAGGTGTTGTCGTGGTGGATCCCCACATTTCCTGGAACTCTGCTGTGTACGCTGTGGCAACATCGATGCTTCGTAGGAGAATGGCATTATTGGCATTACCGAAAGTTCCGTTCTCAGTGGCGTTGTAGGAACCGGTCCAGACCCACTCGCCGTCAAATACAGCAAATTTATTGTGCATGTCCTTGTAGGTATAAATACCTCCGGCTGAATCGGAGAGAACCGGCACGCCGGCGTTAGTCAGTTCCTGAACCTCCGGTAGATACTCGTCATCGGTAATGAGCCGCACTTGTGCCCCGTTGTTGTGTGCGGCCAGTATGGCGTCTATAATAGTATCGCTGTCGATCTCGTAGAAGCATAAGTCCACAGTTTCCTCGGCGGAGAGAATCTGCTCAGCCAGTTTTAGGTCGAGACGATCACTTTCAATCTCGCCGGCCGTTTTATTGAAGAATACAAACCACTCAGCATCTTCTTCTGTCTGAAGGAGGAGAAGATCACACTGTGACACAAGAGACAATGTGCCGGCAATTGCCAACAGAAGTATCAGTCGGTTTGCACCAACCGAACTATTACCCATGCTTTCGAAGATATGTTTTATAGCCAAGAGCGGCAGAAGTCACGAGAAGATAGCGCACGAAAATATTGCTCAGAGGAAAGGGAATTAACTTAAGCTTGAACTTGGCGACACTTACAATAAAAGAATTAATTAGCAAAGTGCCTACGAGCCGCTTCCATAATGAGTGCCCGGGCGCTACAAAATCTGCACCTACTAACGGTGTCAGTTCTGGAAATTCCTCGAGGATAATGGGCAGATTCTTTTCCCCGTACTCTCTGAAATTATCCATGGCTTGATCCAGCGTCTTCAGTTTGTGCATCTTGACTTCAATCTCTGGAGCGTAAAAGAGTCCATCGGGATAGTTCTGCCAAAGGCGATAAGCATATTCGAGATCGATTCCATATCCAGGGAGTTCTTTATTGAAAAATCCCGTCTTCTCAACAACATCCTTCCGGATGGAGGTGCAGGTCATAATGAAATATCTGAAAGGCAATGGTACTCCTTCGGGGACAAGCTTGGCCCCCCGTTTGCCCTCAAAAAGGTAGCGGTGATACTTGTCCCTGAGGTCGGTGGAGTGAGGTAGAAGGTTCGAAAGCAGTCCTACTGTTTTTTTGACCGTATAGTGTCTGACATGTTGCGAAACAAAATCAGTTGGTATTTCAATGTCGCAGTCCATGAAAATCAGCAATTCACCCGTAGCCGCTTTTACGCCTGAGTTTCGGGCGGCTGTTCGCCCCCGGTTTTCCTTGTGACTAACAACGCGGTACTTCTCCCGCCAATCAGAATTTTCCAGAAGTTCAGCCGTTCCATCCGTGGAGGCATCATCCACCAGGATGATTTCCAGCTGATCAGCAGGATAGTCCTGACTAAGTAGAGGTGGAATTGTGATAGGGAGGATATCGGCTCCGTTGTAGATGGAGATGATGACAGAGACCTTCATACTTCCTTCTTCAAAATGCGCTCAAACTGTTGCACGCTTTTCTCCCAAGTGAACCGTTGAACGGCGCTACGACCTGCATCAGCCAGTATTATGCGCAGTACTTTGTCTTCTAAAAGCGTTTGTGCTGCTTCCGTTAAAGCGTCCACATCTCCGATGGGTCTTAAGAGTCCTGATTCACCGTCCGTGATAAATTCTTGTACACCTTCATTGGCCGCAGCTACCACAGCGCAGCCGCATGCCATCGCTTCCATGGGCGGCATTCCCCAACCTTCCTGGTGACTGGTATGCAGAAAGACGGATGTGGAGTTGTAGATATCTCTCAGTTGGGGAGTATCGGGTCGGATGCGCAATTCAGCCCACTCGGGAATAGTTGTACTTGGCTTCCTGGCGGCAAAGATGATTGCTTCAAGTTTGGGATGTGTCTCCCTTACCTTTTTCAAGATTTCAATCCCTTCAATGCCGCCCTTTATGGGAAGCCTGTGATAAAGCATGGTTACCCGCGGAGGCCGCACATCAATAGGCCTATCCAAAAAGAATTCCTTTGGGTCGAGAGCAATAGGAATGGGACCATAAGTCTCTTCACCCATTTCTTCCGCAGTCTTCTTCAGCCACTTGGCAATGACTATTTTTTTCAACGGCAGCTTCCATGTGCTCTGTATGAGTTCAGCATTACCGAGATAAGTCTCCAGGTTCTGGATATAGTAAAATTTTTCACCCTTCTCAGGGGGCATCTCATCTACCCAGAAGGCAGTCTGCCAAGCGGTGGCGATGAGTGCATCACCATCGGGAATAAACTTTGGGTCAGGAGCCGGGATTATGAGATGTTCTACCCCTTCGGGTGTTTCGTAATATGGCCTATCCTCCACACCATGCCATCTGTCCCGAATTCGGACAGCCCCAGCCTTCAGCAGGTGACGAAGACGGTAACCCTCACTCTTGGGAGAAATGATCGACACCTCATGCCCCAGCTTGTGGAGTTCACCTGCGTAGCGGTAGATAATCTTAACTCCGCCCACAGGAATCTTGATTAGATTGGGGAGAAGAAAGCTGATTTTCATTAGGGAAAGGGTTGCTGGAGAATATTGGAATAAGCCTCTGCTGTCTTTTTTGCAGAGTGTTCCCAGAGAAAGTTATCCATGATATGTTTTTTCAGTGTGTTATCTGCAGGTTTTTCAAGCGCTGCCTGAATGCTTGTGGCAATGGCTTTTTCAGAATAGGGATCAACGTATGTAACTAAGTCGCTAAAGTAATCTTTCGTCCCGCCGTGAGGCGTAATGACAATCTTAGCTCCCGTCAGAGCGGCTTCCATAGCGGCGATACCGGGGGTCTCAAACTTTGACGGCAGGACGAACAACTCACATGCAGCATAGGCCGAAGCCAAAAGAGGGTCTTCGTGGTCAAGACCGTCAATGATGGTGATATTGGAGTTCTTCTTAGCCTCAGAGAGACATTGTTCAGCTTCCTCGGAAGGATGGACCTGACCAATAATAACAGCAGGACGTTCACACGATTTTAGGGCCCGGATGAGGGATAGCACGTTCTTTCTGTCCGGACCGATATGACCCACATTCAGGATAAAATCACGGATGCCGTACTGTTCCACGAAATGGTCAGGGGTAGCATTGGCAAACCGGGGTTCAACACCGTTGGAGATCACTGTTATCCTATCGTCGGGAATACCGAAACTGTCCCGGATGAGAGCCGCTTCTTCGGAGGTGTTAGGCAGGATATGTGTTGCCCAGCTGCAGATGTCATTCATAATACTGGAGACCGACATGAATCCACGTACTGCTTGACCCGCAGCTTTTGTCAAAGTCACTGCTTTTCGAACCGTCCCGGCTGATCTGCGGGTGAAGTAGATAGGACTTACTACATACGGGATGTTGAGACTGTGAAGATAGCCAGCCAGATCGTACATCCCGTGATTGGCGCCGAAGAGATGGAATAGATCAGTGTCGAGAATTTCATCCCGGGATTCCCAACTATCTAACAGGTAAACTTGGATACCCATCTTTTCCAGATGGCTCTTCGTCTGCATGATTTGAGTTTTCGGCCCACCATGACGCAGCATTACAGTGTGATAACTGGCAAGTGTGATTTTCACGGCTTGAGTTTGGCTAGAATACGATCGAAACTATTGGTTATCATTTTGCGGTTAACCCTGTTGCGGACAGCCATAGGGATTGCAGCAGGTGTTGAGGCTGGCTCCTGCCAGTTGAGTTCATCCAGAGAAATCTCATCGGATATAGGAGCAACAGATTCTCTTCCCTGTGAGTCTTTCACCGATAGCCAGATACCATTGTTTTTCCTGTCTTCACGTACGGATAAAACTTCGTTTGAGTATTCAGCACTCCAGTTGATGTTAGAACGGTTCTGCCACCATTCGACGTAAGCTCCCAAAGAAACTGTGGGAATCTGATGTTCTTTGATCCACTTGATAATCCAATTTAGTACATCCAGATTGGCTGAGGAAGGATGTTCGTAGATGAACAAGGGAAGACGATGGGCGAGATTTCTCTCTAATACTTTTGTAAAATAGTTCTTCATCTCCTCTTCGTTGTGTCTTGCATTCATCAGTCGTCCTGCGCTGATGGGATGCACCGGTACTTGGAGCAAGGAACTGAAGTGATCGCCGAGCCAGGGATAGAAAGGGTAGTCGTCATAATCCAGCCCAAATTCCGTGGAATAGTGGAAGCCTGAATTTTCCACTGCTCTGGCAAGTTGAGGATTCCATTCCCCGAAGGGAGCCGCATAGCCTGTGGTGATAATCTGTTCATTGGTCAGAAGAGACTTGCCTTGCTTTATGTCAGCTTCACTTTCCCGGTAGTCCTCAAACACCTTATGCTGGAAACAGTGAAGTCCGATTTCCTGATTCTTCATCTCTGCAAACTGTTTCAATCGTCCCTTAGCACTGCCAGTCTCCACAAACCAAGTCGCCGGGATATTGTGTTCTCCACAAAGATTATACAGATCCGAAATGTGCTGTTGATCAGCGAAATCGGTATCAATCCGCAGATTAAATAGCGACGGCTCTCCATCCGGGAAGGGGTACAATGAAACGAAGGGAAGATCGCGCTCACTGAAGAGAAATTCCAGGCTGCACTGAATAATCTCACGAACTGTATGTTTGGAGCATCGTGCCACCCTTTCCGTAGGGAAGAATCGAGATACCGAAGAGAATTGCCGGCGCCGAACTTGATTATTCAACACTAAAGCAGATAGCCCGCCCGGAAGAATCACAGCAGTCCCTTCGCCTTCCTTCATAATCTGAACGAGATGAATCTGGTCGTTAGCCAAGAGCACATCTGCTCCTTCCGGCACTAAAAGGGAAGCGTCAATAAAACCGGGAAGTACACTACCGAAGAGGGAGTCTTCTGAAGGTTGAATGTAGTCTATAAAACAGCGTTGTGAAGAAATACCGAACAGCCATTTTGCCTCTGGAGCTTCCATCAAGAGTAATCCTCCGGATCGAATAAAAGTTAGAAGCTTTCCCCGGAGGTCATCACTTCCATCATCTGACATTACAATAGCACCAAAGTTGTCTTGAGAAATATCTTCTGAAGAGGTCAAGTGTGAAAATGAAACTCCAATCTGTCTAATAAGGAGTTGCCACTGGGGCTGCAAATGTGTTAATCCGATGGAAAGCTTCAAAAGATTAATCTCCGGATAAACTGCCAATCATCGCGGCTGAATCCAATTGCCAATAGTAGGGCAGGGAGTGCAAGTACGATAACTGTGATAGAAATAATCAAGGGGTTCAGATGTTTTATTACAGCACCGCCAGCGAGGAGGACTATGACTGCGAGCATGGGAAGAAGTACAACTCTTCCGATGCTGAATGGAATCTCATCCTGAATGTGACGTACCATGACCAGGAAAGTGATCAATTGAAATACTACAAGGGCCAGCGGCGCAGCTAACTGTGAATTACCAGGCAGCGGAAGGAGCAATATGCCTGCAAATCCAATAGCACCTGTGAGGAGGGATTGTGTATAGAGCTTTTCTTTTTTTAACGCGATTAATGTAAAAGAGAGAGTAGTGCTTAGCAGGGTAACAATAAAGTAGATCACCAGGATATCAAAAATAGGCACTGATGCTCGGAATTCCTTTCCAAAAAGAAGGGGCAAGAGAGTGTTCCCTGATATGATGAAGACTGTACCGAGGAAGAAACCGGTAAGAGCAATGAACTTGATAGCTCGCTGGAAGCGGCGGTGAAGGACTTCGCTGCCTTCCTCGACACTCTGACTGATGATGGGGAAGAAAAGGGTGTAGTAAACTCTATCGAGCATAAGAAAAACTACGATGACACGGAAGGCGACGCTGTAAAGCCCCGCATCGGAGGGTGACTCGAATATCGTCAAGTAGATGACCGGGAACTGTAGAACCACTTGAGCAATCAGATTGGCCAAGCCTAGGGGAACGGCTTCACGGATGAGCTTTGGCAGTGCTGGATCAAACGTTTCTAAGGTATTTGTCCTATCTGTGGAATGCCTGGAGCGGAGCCATAGGAAAAGCGCTTGGACCGCCACGCCGGCTCCCCAAGCTATAGGGACAAATAGAATATCGTTGTTAGTTCCAACAAGAGTTAATACCATGATAAGGTAAGCAGTCATGCCAAAGATACGAGCCGCAGCCAGTGTACCAATCCGGCGGATGCCCTGGAAAAGCCAATCGAGAGTCATCGAAGCAGGGAGGAGTCCAATCAGGTAAAAAATGGGCACAAGACGTGATACAGGTTCACTTATTGAGATCCACAACAGTACAGAGCCTATCAGCACAACCAAGACTGACAATAGAAACCTGGCTGTGCTTATTTTCAATCTAAGCGAACCCAGACTGAATTTACCTCCAGCGGCAGTTCGCGTTCCGAGGATGGGAAGTCCCAGGTCTGCACAGATGCTTCCATACATTAGGATGGCAGTTCCCAGTGCGATGATGCCCATTCCTTCAGGTCCGAGAGTCCGGGCCAGATAGGTAATTGCCACCAGGCCCAGTAATTTACTGCCTACTTCAGAGAGTGATAATGCTGCTAATTCAGAGGGGAGACGTTTCATTTCATAGATTCTCCTGCGATCGCCTTTCGCAAGCCGGTAATTCGTCGTTCCGGAGGGAACTCTTGGATTATTCGTTGCCGTGCTGCCTCGCCGGCGCTTTTATCTTGCTGGAGTGCTTCTTGGAGGGCATTTACCAGAGCATCTATGTCGCCCAGAGGGACAATGTACCCCGAGTCGCCGATGGCGATCGGAATACCGTCTACGTTAGTCCCAACTGGAATACAACCGCACGACATTGCTTCACATAATGTATTTGGCATCCCTTCAGAGCGGCTGGGCTGGCAGAAGACAAGGCTCTCTTGGAAAAAAGTCAGTAGGGTATTTTGTGGAGCAGGAGGCACTAATCTCACATTGTGAGGGATTTCCCAGCCCAATTTTAAAAGCAGTTTCTCTTCAATTCCTACTATTATAAACTCGGTGTCATTCAGCTTTTCTGCTGCAGCCAAGAGAAAATCTATCCCCTTTTTCTTCAGACGAATCTCATTGTCAGATGCACCTACCGTCAGCACCCTTCTCTTTTTGAGTCCGTCTGGCTTCCAGAAATTGGTATCGTAAGCGGTAGGTAGATAGTGAAGATTCTGCCCAGGATAGTCTGCAAGTGTTTTCACGTTCTCTATTAGGGAAGGAGCCACAGAGAGAACACTGTCGGCATTACGAATAGCGTATTTTACGAACGGGATGCGCCATCTGCTAAGCCAGATACCGTAATTTATTTCAGGAACGGAAACAGCGTCCACACCGCCAAGGATGATGACGCTTCGCTTCCCAAAGATCCTGCAAAGAAAAACGATAACAGCACTATACACGGATGCAAACCACGCTACGACAACGTCTCTGGTGGGAACAGCAAAAAGCAGTCTCACCACAGCTCCTAATCCAGAACTGAGAAGATGACGTACATGAGCAAAAGTACCAATGTACTCCAAGTCTGCACTAATGAAAGGCTGGTGAAAAGCAGAGAAGACTAGAACACGAGGTTTTCCACTTGATCCCTTGACGATGCCTGCTCCCTGCACTATAAAAAGAAGTACCATTACGGTGTAAAAAAGCATCACTATTGCACGTAACAAAACATTGTTACCCAACAGTTGTGGTGCAGTTATCGCAATACCAGTTGCCGTGAGCAAAGTAACGATGTTTCCCCATTTATAAGGTACTACGAAGAACCGTCTGGAGATAAAATAAGTAGCAACTGCCATAGTACCGTGTCCCGCAATGGTGGCCAGAGCAGCGCCGGTGATCCCATAGGGTGGTATCAGGACGAAATTGAGGATAATATTAACAACTGCTCCTGCTACTGTGACCAGAGCGATGTAACCGGTTTTCTTCGCAAAGTAGATGCCGGGGAGAAAGTTGAAATAAGCGCCCTGCAGTACGTAGGCTATCAGAATGAAAGGAACAATAGTTTCTGCATAGTAATAGTCTGGACCAATCAATGAATATCCTGAAATATTTATACGGATTATCTCAGGAATGAACAGTGTTATCGCCAGCCAGACGAATAGGGACAGTGCAGCGTATAGAGTAAATATTCTTGAGAAGAGAGGTTTCGATTCTGGTTTATCACCCTGTTTAAGAAAAAAGGGCTGCCAGGCATAGTTGAATGCAGTGGTTATGAGCAGCATGAAGATCCCCAGTTTATAGCCGGCGCTGTAGATACCCACGGTAGCCGTATCCTTGAGGTGCTGAAGGATGATGCGATCAATCATCTCCATGGCGATGCTGGCCAGACCGGCCGGGACGAAGGGGAGCCCGAACTTCACAAGGTTCTTTGCGACAACTGCGGAGAAACTGAGGCGTATCTCCGGCAGTGCGGTCAGGAATGAGCCGGCGGCAGTGACCATTGATGCCGCGAGCACGCTCAGGAACACGCCGTTGATGCCTATCTTCATAACAGCTACAAGATAGATGGATAATCCCAGAGTGGTCAGGACATTCAACATCCGGATGGTTGTGAATTGTACGGCCCGGTTGCGTAGGCGCAGGAATGCCAGTGGAACAATAGCTATGGTGTCCAGGAAGAGAATCCCAGCACAGTAGACAAACAATTTCTCGCTTTCTAAGGAGCCAGCAATAAGTTGCGCCAGTGGGCGGGAGAGAGAAGCAATTAACAGCGAGAGGACAGCGCTGGTTACTATGGAGAGCCAGAAAGCTGTCGAAAAACGTTTCCGTAGTTCAATTGGGTCATAGGTCTCTCCGGCGAATCTAAGAAACGCCGAATCGAGTCCGTAATGATAGACTATGTTCATAAACCCGAGGAAAACATATACGAGGGCGACTATCCCGTACTCTTCAACTGAAAGAATATTGGTCAGCAAGGGAAGCAGGAAAAACGTTACCAGGCGGGTCATCACATTTCCTGTTCCGTAGATAAATGCTTGTCGACCGAATGATTTAATGGAGGAAGTCATAGTCTATTTCCAGCGCTTTGCCGGTGATTTCTCAGAAAAGACACGATATGGAAGTTTGAAGCTGTTACGTCAGTCTCCGTCAGGAAGTTTCCTAGCCGGGAATTTAACTGGGGGGAAAGAGGGATACAAACATTGAGCTTCATGAGTGAAGCGCTTAAAGATTGGGGTTTTTCGGTATAATGGGATGGGAAAAATCATTAATTTGGGAGGGTCATAAATCATGTGTTGTATCAATTTGAAGGATGAGTGATGAACAATATTGAAAAAGTTTCTGCCCGCGAAATTCTTGATTCCCGGGGAAATCCAACAGTGGAAGTGGATGTTTTACTTTCTGACGGGAGTCTGGGACGGGCTGCCGTACCCTCCGGCGCATCTACCGGGACACATGAGGCTGTAGAACTCCGGGATGGGGATGATTCACGCTATCTGGGGAAAGGCGTCCTGCAGGCTGTGGCAAATGTGACGGATATTATCGGTCCGGCTGTGGCTGGAATGGATGCTGGCAACCAGCAGGGGTTAGACGAGTTTCTCATCAACTTGGACGGCACTGAGAACAAGGGTCGTTTGGGCGCCAATTCCATCCTTGGTGTCTCCATGGCTGCATGCCGCGCAGCAGCCGACAGGGCTGGCATTTCCCTGTTCCAACATCTCTCCAGCGGCGATGCCGCTCTGCTGCCAATCCCCATGATGAATATCCTGAATGGCGGCCAGCATGCCGACAACAATGTGGATATCCAGGAGTTCATGATCTTTCCCGTGGGAGCACGTAGTTTTTCTGAGGCTCTCCGGATGGGCACGGAGACGTTTCATCATCTGAAAGCCGTGCTGAAATCCAAAGGTCTGAATACTTCTGTAGGTGATGAAGGCGGGTTTGCACCGGACCTCAGATCCAATGAGGAAGCTCTGGAAGTGATTCTGGAAGCGGCAGGAAGAACAGGATACGCTATTGGAAGTGAGCTTTTCCTTACCCTTGATGTGGCCGCCAGCGAAATCCATAAGGATGACGTTTATCACTTGGAGTCCGAGGGAAAGGTACTTTCGGCTGAGGAGTTGATTGACTATTATGGTGATCTGGTAGAAAAGTACCCAATCGTCTCCATTGAGGACGGTCTGGGGGAAGATGACTGGGATGGCTGGCAAAAACTGAACACCGCACTTGGCAGCAAGATTCAGATTGTAGGAGATGATCTGACGGTTACCAATGGTGTCCGGCTTCAAAGAGCCATCGATGAAAAGGTAATGAATGCCATTCTCATAAAGCTCAATCAAGTGGGGACGGTATCTGAGACTATTGATACCATTCGACTCGCCCGCAAAAACGGACTGGCGTCTGTGGTCTCTCATCGATCCGGCGAGACGGAAGATACTATCATCGCAGATTTTAGTGTGGCTATGGGAGTGGGGCAGATCAAGACGGGCTCCGCTTCCCGGACCGACCGGATATGCAAGTATAACCAACTGCTGCGTATCGAAGAAGAGCTGGGGAAAGCCGCCAGGTTTCCCGGGGTGGAGGTTTTAGGCAGGTCGTGACTTATCGCCGGAGACGGGCTCGAAGAATACAGAGATATCCTTCTGGGCAGAATATCGTCCCGAAACTGCTTCTCCTGGCAGGGATTATTCTGGTGGTCATATTCTTCTTGGGAGATCATGGAGTTTATCGCCTCTATGAAATGAAGAGCGAGAAGAAACGTCTGTTGGCTGAAATTGAGAGGATGGAAAAGCGACAAGAGGAACTAAAGGAAGAGGAACAAAAGTTAAAGATCGACACAGCATACATCGAAAAGCTTGCCCGTGATCTTCATCGAATGGCACTGCCGAAAGAAAAGGTTTTTAAAACGCTACCAAGGTCTGACGATTAATTATTGGGCTGCTAAAAGCCCAGCATAAAGTATACCTGTTCACCCCCAAGCTTTGACTGAAAAGCCATCTCAACATCATTGGGTTCCTTAGGGAAAGTATATATTAGCTCAGAAATTAGTGAAGCTCCCGGTTTGATGACCCCCACACTGTTTTTACTCCGCATGATTTCCAGATTCCCAGGATTTCCCTCCCGGTCCATGAGCGTAAAAAGCATCAATGCACTCATATCCAGATTTGTATTACCTATGTTTTCTATTTCTACAGAGATGGTAATAGTTTTTGTATTTTTTTCAGCACTCAACAGGCTGATGGAAGCATTCTCAATTGCTTGGGTCTCTCCAATGCTTCGAGCGATACGACTTTCTTCGAGAGCATCGGCGGGGATATAAAACTCAATGTAAGCCTTAATGAACAATCCGGATGTATCCTTGCTCAGCTTAGTTATTTTAGCTCCGGAATCAAGTTCACCTATTGATTCTCCACCGGGTTCAGCATAGATATTAGAGTTTTCTGAAACTTCTGTTACCTGAGATGCTGCAGGCATACAGAGTACCAGGAAGGAAACAGGAAGGAACAGTTTAATATGTTCGAATAACATTCTTATTTACCAGGTAAGCATCGAGATAAATATCCACCCGACGATTGTGTGCTTTCCCTTCAGCTGTATCATTCGTATCTACTGGTCGGAATTTCCCATACCCCAGAGCAGAAAATTTGTCCTCCGATATTCCTGCGAATTGGCTCAAAAGCTTAACTACGTTCAAAGCACGGGCGCTGGAGAGCGCCCAGTTGTCTTTATATTTTGTCTGAAGATGTTCGGGGAGAGGTACATTGTCAGTGTGGCCCTCGCATCGAATCTCTATGCCTAACTCTTGATTTCTCTTGAACAGTGCCCAAAGAAAGTTCTGATATTTGATATCCAAATGGACATTGACAATAGGAGACATCTTTACAATAAATCCAATCTGTGCGATAAGGGTATGGAAGTCAGTCTTCAGTTCTTCACTTCCTGACTGAAACAGTTCACCTCCAATACTTGCCATTGTAATTTTTACCCCTTTTGTAACCCTCTCAACGGAAACGTACGTGTTTCCATGCAACTGTTCGTTTAGCTCTTTGTATGTTTGATCTAATAGCAAATTGATGACTCGATCAATATGTTTTTCGGCATCATTCATGATAACCAACAGCATAATAAAAAACGTGAGTAGAAGCGTCACCATATCTCCATAGGTGACAGCCCAGGCAGTACTCTTGGCCTTAGCTTCGGTAAAGGTAACTTTTTCGACTGCCCGTGCCACGGGTTACTCTTCCTCTGATCTCTCCCGCTGAGGTACAAATGTCATCAACTTCTCGTGGAGAATGATGGGGTGATCTTTAGCATGGATACCGATTATACCTTCCACCATGATATCCTTCATCATCAACTCCTCTTCAGACTTACGCTTAAGTTTCCCTGCCATAGGTAAAAACATAAGATTAGAAAACAGCACACCATAAAAGGTGGTAATAAGAGCCAATCCCATACCACCCAAAAGTTCACTGAACCGCTTTGCTACATCGAACTCAATTGAACCAATGCCAGTAGTTCCCGAGCCTGCAAAATTGCTCATCATAATGATCAGGCCCAGTACCGTACCCAAAAGTCCGAACGCCGGTGAGTATGCCCCCATGTAGAGGAAAATCTCTTGTCCCAGATTATGGCGTCGGTCGATGTTGGACATCTCCAATTCCAGATAATTCCTTAACCTGGCGGGGTCTCTTTCATTGATTGCCAGTTCTAACCCGTTGCGCAGGAATTTGTCATCAATATTACCCAGGTCTGCTTCAAGAGACATTATGCCGGTTTTGCGGGACTTCTCCGCTTTGTCCACTAGTTCATTGATTACTCGTTGATGACTCAAATCGCTCTTACGGAATACTTGAGCTAGAACTTTAAAGAGACCCAGAACATTCTTTACGGGATAGTTTACGAGGGTCGCCGCAAATGTACCACCCAGCACTATACCGATGGAATTGGGATCAAGGAACCATGAAAGGTCTCCCTGTTTGCCAAGGATTGCCAGAATGATCAAGCCGAGACCGATAATTAAGCCAAATGCTGTACTTAGATCCATTTTTCTCCTCTTTGGTTAGTACAATCTAACAGATTTTGAGAACTTAGCCAGTTAATTCCTTACTGTCCAACACGAAAGTAACCGGTCCATCGTTTGTAAGGTTTACATCCATCATGGCGCCGAATTGGCCTGATTGAACCGATATACCGTTTTCTTGAAGTTGTTTCATAAAATAATCATATAGCTGTTCTCCTTTTTCTGGCGAAGCGGCATGGGTAAAGCTCGGACGGCGGCCCTTGCGGACATCCCCGCAGAGGGTGAATTGGCTCACTACCAATGCAGCACCGCTTATATCTTTGAGTGAGAGGTTCATTTTATCTTCCTCATCGCCAAAGATACGGAGTTCAGCCGATTTCCGTGCCAGGTATTGGGCGTCTGATTCGTCATCATTTTGAAACACTCCAATCAGAATCAGAAGTCCCTTATTGATGGCTCCAACAGCAGTACCGTCAATAACTACGGAAGCTTCTGATACTCGCTGCAGCAGGGCAATCATTAATTGGTCCAGACATTATCCTTCCCGTAGAGATCCTTTAGTTTAGCCAGAAAGGTGTTATTAGAAGCAACTTTAATTCGTTTGGCAAGCATGCGGTGGTTGTGCCCTTCTTCATCATGGATGTGGAAAAAGAGGGGCGAATTCCCGGAATGTTTCTGTGCCAGGTTATAAAGGGCGTCTACATCGTCCACTTTCATTTTTTCTACTTCTATCAATACGTTTACCGAATCGGTATTACGCTGCTGAAGCTCTTCCAGGGAAAGAATATCCTCAGCTATGATCTTGGGGGTATCATTTCCCATACGAGTTGTAGAACGTCCCTTTACAAAAATCAGCTGTTCTTCCTCAATTAGGTCACGATGTTTCTTGAAAGTATCGTGGAATACAAGGACATCCACCCTGCCTCCCAGGCAGTCAAGACTAAAGAAAACCATCTGTTGATTTTTCTTATCGAAGTGGTGTTTAATCTCTTGAATTATACCGCCGAGCTTCAGAACCTGCCCATGATCATAGTCATTCTGCTCGGTAAAATCGAAGTTGGAAAAGCGCTCCAAGTCATCAGCGTACTTCAGCAGAGGATGTCCGGTAAGGTAAAATCCCATAAGTTCCTTTTCACGCCGCAGCTTTTCCGTCTCACTCCAGTCAGAGACATCCGGAAGAGAGGGCATTATCTGTACTGACGACAATCCTGAGCCCTCTAAATCGAAAAGTGAACATTGGTCATCAGCCATCTGGATCTGTACCTGTTGTGCATACTTGAGGGCAATCTCAACCGCCCGGAACTTCTGTCCACGTGTCCCCTCCAGTGAGTCCATAGCCCCTGCGGCTACAAGGCTTTCAAGAACCTTGCGGTTCACCAGTCTAAGATCGAGAGGAGCACAGAAGTCGAACAGCGCCTTGAACGGGCCGTGTTCTTTTCTTGCCAATAAGATGTTCTTCAGTGCCTTGATACCGACATTCTTGATGGCATTAAGTCCGAAAGAGATGGTTTTACCGTCAAGAGGTTTAAAGACAATGTGAGATTCGTTCACATCAGGAGGATGGACGGTCAACTTCAGTTTTCGGCATTCGTTGATCAGTGTAACAACCCTGGACGTGCTGTTCATTTCACTTGTCATGTTGGCAGCCATAAATTCAGCAGGGTAGTGGGTCTTTAGATATGCCGTCTGATACGCCACATATGCATACGCAGTGCTGTGACTTTTGTTGAATCCGTACTTTGCGAATTTTTCTATTAAATCGTAGATGGATTCGGCAGTCCTCTGTTTGATACTGTTGTTTACAGCGCCTTCAATGAATTCCTTCTTTTGTCCTTTCATGAGAGACTTTTGCTTCTTGCCCATGGCCCGCCGCATGATATCTGCCTGGGCAAGAGTGAAGCCGGCAATTTTATTT
The DNA here is from genome assembly GCA_964534955.1 of uncultured bacterium. Lineage (GTDB taxonomy): Bacteria > Fidelibacterota > Marinisomatia > Marinisomatales > UBA2128 > UBA2128. The sequence goes on along the minus strand of CAZHRR010000037.1, from coordinate 3,309 downwards.
GCAATCTGCATCACCTGCTCCTGATAGACAATAATACCGTATGTCTCATTTAAGATCGGCTCCAAATCTGGATGGATATAGCGAATCTTCTTCCTTCCGTGCTTCCTCTTAATAAACTCATCGATATTTTCCATGGGGCCGGGTCTGTAGAGAGCATTCATGGCGATGAGGTCTTCTATGCAGGTAGGTTTAAGTTTTTTCAGATACTCCCGCATGCCTGCGGACTCAAACTGGAAGATGCCGACTGTGTTACCTCTGGCAAATGTTTTGAATGTCTTTTCATCATCTAAGGGGATTTTTTTCAGAGAGAACTTTTGGCCTTTTTCTTTCAGAAGAGCCATAGTCTGGTCTATCACTGTCAGGTTACGGAGCCCAAGGAAGTCCATTTTCAGGAGTCCCAGAGATTCCAGTGATTTCATGTCATACTGAGACATGATATCTCCCTGTGAAGATTTGTAGAGAGGAATGTATCTCGTTAGTTCGCCGGGAGTGATCACCACTCCTGCTGCGTGGGTAGAGGCGTGACGATTCATTCCTTCCAATACTTTTGAGAAGTCTATTAGTTCTTTATGAGATTGATCTTGTTTGGCCACCTTTTGCAAATCCCGATTGATCTGGAGCGAATGGTCTAATGTGACTCCAGGACCTCCCAGAATCATTTTTGCAATACGGTCCACTTCACCATAATTCATGCCCAGAACGCGCCCCACATCCCTCACCACCTGTTTTGCTTTAAGTTTACCAAAGGTGATGATCTGGGTTACGGAGTTTTCTCCGTAGCGCTGCCTGATATAGTCAATCACCTCCGGTCGTCTTTCGTAACAGAAGTCTATATCGATATCGGGCATGGACACACGATCAGGATTCAGGAACCGCTCGAAGAGGAGATTGTGCTTGATGGGGTCAATTGTGGTGATGCCGAGGCAGTAGGCAACGAGACTGCCGGCGACAGACCCGCGGCCCGGACCTACGGGGATGTTATTCTTTTTCGCATACTGGACAAAATCCATGACGATGAGAAAGTAGCCCCCAAATCCCATCTTCCTGATAACATCCAGCTCGAATTGCAGTCGCTGTTCCAGATCCGGAGTGACAGTGCGATAACATTTTTCAAGACCCGTCTGACAGAGATTAGCCAGATACTCATTTGGATCATTCGATTCCTCTCCATCAGGGATGGGGAAGTTGGGTAGCAATGTCTGATCAAGCGGTATCTCCAGTTCGCAGGCATCTGCTATGGCTCTTGTATTCTCTATAGCACCGGGATAATCCTTGAAGAGCTTCCACATTTCTTCCTGACTCTTGAAGTAGAACTCTGGCGTTGCATATCGCTGGCGTTTTGGATCATCCCGATCCTTGCCAGTTCCCAGACAAAACAGGATATCGTGAGCTTCCCAGTGTTCCTGCCGGGCATAATGACAGTCGTTGGTGGCTACAAGGGGAAGGTCTAATTCTTTTGCCAGCCTGGTCACTACTTCCATGGAGATATTTTCTTCGTCTATTCCATGGTTTTGTAGCTCCAAATAAAATCTGTCCTGGAAAATCTCAGCATATTCCAGAGCTGCTTTCTTAGCTGCTTCGTAATTCCCTTTTACAGCATATTCCTGGACTTCCCCCTTCAGGCAGCCGGAGAGGCAGATGAGACCGTCGCTGTATTCTTTCAGGAGTTCCTTGTCTATGCGCGGGCGGTAGTAGAAACCTTCGAGATAGCTGGTGGTGGTCAGTTTGATGAGATTAAGATATCCCGTGTAGTTCTGTACAAGCAGGACAAGGTGATTATTTCCCCAGCCGCCGTTACGTTTAGGAGTTTTATCAAGTCGACTTCCTTGTGCTACATAAGCTTCGCAACCAATGATCGGTTTGATCCCGGTTTTCCTGGCAGCTTTGTAAAATTCGATTGCTGAAAAGAGATTACCGTGTTCTGTCAATGCTACTGCATCCATCTTGAGATCAGACATTGTGCCCGTCAACGTAGAGATTGTTTGAGCGCCGTCGAGGAGACTGTAGTCTGAGTGATTGTGCAAATGGACAAATTCTGATTTCATGGTTTTTGTTATTCGGTCATGGTTACGTCATCCGTTTTGGTAGACGTTTGATGGTTACGGCGGACTGTTTTGATAGGTAGGGGTTCGTTATTACAGTTTAACATTGCCGATAGACGATATGGGCTTCGAGACCGAGTTACGATCAATGCTGCTGTCATCAACCAAGGTAAACGGCTAAAAGCCCCGCGAAGATACACGCTTTCAAAACCTGAGAGATTCGTTTACAGTTCGTAATTGTAGGTGATTTCACGAGTGTAAGTAACACATAAAAGAGAGGAAATTCAATTCCGAAAATCAGAATTATGAGATATTTCATTCCGTAAAGATCCATCCAGTAAGGAACGAGCACTCCCACACCAATAAAAATCGTCAGAATCATCACCAATGTGACTGCATTCTTCATCCCCGCCACCACCGGGAATGTGTGCAATCCTGCAGTGAGATCTCCTTCCAGATCGGCGATATCTTTCACTAGTTCCCGCAGGAAAGTGAAACCGAAAGCTAACAGTGCAGGCACAATCAATCCCCACAGGTTCCCGAAGGCGGTGCCGGCAAAGATAAAGGTTAATCCCAGGATAAGCGAGATGACGACATTGCCAATGAGAGGCCACCCCTTGAGCCAGAGGCTGTAGGTAATCATGAGCGGAACGGCAATGAGAGATGCAATGATGAAAGCCTCTCGGTTGAGGAAAGCCGAAACCCCTATACCGGCAATGAACAAGAGAATTGCCGCTGCTAAAGCAGTTGTTTTAGATATGGTGCCTTTGGGCAGAGGCCTGTTGGGGCGGTTGATTCTGTCCGTTTCGAAGTCCATATAGTCGTTGAAGGCGTTGGCAGCGGCGTTGAGGGTGACAACAGTGAAGATGGTCATCATCAGGACAGGTGTCTGGTCAAGAACCTCCAAAATTGCTGCGGAGATTAGTACAGTCAGCATTCCCAGAAAAAGGTTGATAGGGCGGGACATTTTGAAAATGGATAAAACTTTATTCATGTGTAGTTCCCAATTGACATAGGGTAATTCTGAGTAACCGAACATCGACTGATTGGAACTGCAGAGTCATCCACTGCAAAATGGCTACATGAAAAATGTTGAGCAGCAAAACCATCCATGGGGTGAAATTTAACTAACCTAACCTGTGAACTATAGAAAAAGAAAATGACTATACGAAGATATGTACGTTGATTGGGTATATAGTGGATACAAGGGATACAAGAAACGAGGCATTATGATGAAAGGAACAGTGTTTTAGAATGACCACAAGTT
>CAZHRR010000036.1:0-19398 GCA_964534955.1 uncultured bacterium | reverse complement strand
TAACCAATACGAACTCTGACGAGACAAAAACCCTTGACTATTAACATAAGAGGATCTTTTGGATTTCCCCTCCTTATCAAGGAGGGGTGTAGGGGTGGTCTTTCAACTAAAAAGTTCCACAATATAATGTTTTGACTGATACAAAAAATCACGTGTACTGTCTTGTCCATAGGTAAAGAACCTCTGTTTTTATTTAAGATATCTTCGTGTCTTGGTGTCTTTGTGGCCATTGTTTTAGTACTCCCATGAGAAGCCCAGCCGTACCACCCGGCCTAGGTCCCAAGCCGTAGGATCATGCAGCCGTCCACCTACCGAACCACCGTAGTCAGCCCACAGGTTATTGTCGCTATTGAAGGCATTAATGACCTCGGCGAAGAGATCCAGCGTGCTGTTCCAAATAACGAACTTCCGGTTGAAACGGATGTCGAGACTATTGGTGAAATCCAGGCGATAGTTGTTGGGGTGGGTCCCGTACCCTACGTATTTCGTGTACGGAAAGCCGCTGTTCCACTGCCACAGGAAGGTGAGGTGCCCGAGCCACTTCCGCTCCAGCTCCAATACAGCCACAATCCCGTGGCGCTGGTCCCAGCTCAGAGGGAGGGCAGAGCTGGACGTTTGAAACTCCTCACTCAACTGCTGCAGAGAAGTCAATTCACTGGAGCCGGTCCCCACCGCCCACATGTAAGTATAGCTCACTTCTCCACCTATCCCATCCGCTAACTCACGGGATAAGACAAACTCCGTCCCCTTAATGTTGGCGTAGGCGAGGTTGCGGTACTCCACAAATCCGGAGACCGGAATATCTCCCGCTGCGGCGCCAGGATCAAGATACGTCCCCACATCAATGAGATTCACCACATCTTTGTTGAAGACAGTGGCGTCAAGGACATAGTGTTCTCCCACGTGAGCTCGTACTCCCCACTCATAGGCCACTGTCCGGGACGGTGACAGGTCAGGGTTACCCAGTGTCACCGGGGAGAAACCGGCAGCGGTGTTAATATTGGAATTGGTGTAGAGGTACTCAAAAGCAGGCATCTGGAAGAAGTGCCCGTAGTTCACCCGCATCTCGCTGTCTGGACCAATGAGGAAGGCCACGCCGATGCGTGGGCTGAACTGGCTTTTAGTCGTCGCCGCAACTGTACTGTCGTGGTTAATGACCCACTGCGTCAAGTCCTCGGAAATCTGCTGCTCCACCGCTGGACGGGAGGCTTTGGGCTCAAAGTAATCGTACCGTAAACCCACATTGACCACCAGCTGATCGTAGTCCATCTTATCCTGTATGTAGAGAGCTCCCATCCATGGATCGTACTCGTACTCCGAGTTGTAGGTAACATAGCGGCGGAAATCAGGATCAATAGCCGGCAGCTCCCTGATGAGGAGATTCTTCTTGTAGAGGTCGTACTGAGTAAACTCCAGCCCGGTCTTGAGCTGGTTATAATGGTTTAGCTGGTTCACGTAGCCGAATTTTACGATTTGTTGTGTCTCTTCGTGATCCATCCACCACGGGTAGTCACCGGAAATGACGTAGTCTCCTTGATCCTCGTCAATACGATAAAACTCCAGCAGATCCGTCGCCTGACCCACCACCGACTTCAGCACAAAATAGTGACCCAGGTTCAGGTGATAGAACGCTTCAGGCGACAGGGTATGTGTAATGGAAAGGGTCGTCCGGTAGCTCTGCCTTCGCCGGGGCGGCAGTCCCGCTGTGTTGAGCTTCCAGCGATGCTCATACTCGGTCCACTCCCGCAGTGATACCAGCTCCGTCAGTACGATACGAAACGGCGAGTCCACCCGGTTGTGGAGCTTCACCACCGAGTTCAGTTCCCAGCTTTTTCCATCCGGAAAGACCGACCGGCGTTCACCGAATTCCTCGTGCTTCCACGGTGAAAGAGGAGTGTTCAGATTGGCCGAGCCAAAGACAAATGCACCTGTGGAGAAAATTCGCCCTTCCAGGGTCGCTTCCATCCGCTGATTGTAGGGCGGCTGTCCATCAAAGGGAGTGAGATTATCCAGGAGGCTCTCGTTCTGAAGCTCCACTCCGGCAGAGAAAGCTTCTTTCCCTTCCCGCGTCAGGATGTTCACCACACCGGACATGGCATTCCCGTACTCCGCCGCAAAGCCGCCTGTCTGAACGGAGATATCAGCAATCACCTGGTTGGGCAGCTGAGCGCTCACTTCTCCCTGAATAGCATCCTGCAGGGGCATACCATCCACCAGGTAGAGGAGTTCCGTCTTCCGCCCGCCCCGGACGTGCCCCTCGTGAATCCCCGGCTGCAGTTCCACTACATCGAGGAACGACTGGATGGGGAGCACTTCCATTCTCTCAGCATCCACAAAGCGGGTAGTAGCAGTGATGTCCTTCTGCAAACCCCGCCTCCCTTCCACCACCACAGGATCACCCTGCACTGCACCCTGCTCCAGCAGGAAGTCTACTGTAGCCCGCAGATCGGCGTGCACCACGATATTTTCCTGTACCTGCCGCTGGTAGCCGATCATGGATGCCTGCAGCCGGTATTTCCCCGGAGCTACCCGAATTATCAGATAGCGCCCGTCGTCACTGGTAGCGGCACCCAAGTCCGTCCCTTCGATAATAACATTTACCCCTGTCAGCGGCTCGCCGGAGACAGCATCGGTTACTCGGCCGGCTACGGTCCCCCAGGTAGCTGGAAACAGGGAGACAATGGTAATAAGAACGGTTACAACAATCCACGCAATACGATATTGTCTAAACATGCTTATCTCCATACTGTATTGAAGGAATTTAGGCAAGACGGCGCAAAATCCAAATGAAGCCTGAGCGGCAGGTTTTAGCAACCTTCGAGGTTTTCAGAACCTCGAAGGTTCTCTCGAGACAACATTTTGTGACCAAAAGGAGGTTACTGGCTAGCTATTTTATTAGGGTAGTCTGAATCTCGGTATGTATGGCATGAGTAGAAAAACAAACAAGGCCATTGAGGAAACAGTATGAAGATAGCCATCATTGATCCAGGTACTGGTCACCCGCCTGCTTGTCCGCCTTCTTTTTGGCGGGAATGACTTGTCGGGCCATGCCTTCACATCGTTACGGCAGACAGGCAGGTTGACGGCGAAGTAAAAACCCCACCGATCAGCCCGCCTGACCGGGTTACCAGTCGGGCAGGTGACCCTTTCAGGGATCACCGACGGTAGAACGGGACTAGATGAGCCTAAAATCATAAGTTCAAGTCCTCCCCTTTTTCCCCTCCTTGCGAAGGAGGGGTGTAGGGGTGGTCTTCCAAGAAAAATGCTCAGTTAAGGTTTGGGTAAAACAACAAGTGCGACGTATACCAATTACCCGGCACTTTGAAAGTGCCGGGTAATTAATACTCAGACAGAAAAAGCCCCCTCCCCATTGGGGAGAGGGCTCATTCTTTCAGTCTTTAGACTATACTAGCCTTGAAGCTGAATTACTTCAGCAACATCATTTTCTGAGCGGCAGACTTACCCGCAGCGTTCAGCCTGTAGACATACAGACCTGTACTGACAGGATTGCCTAACATGTCCTTACCGTCCCAGACGATCTTATGAGCACCTGCCCGCATGAGCTTGTGATCAAAGATCCGGGTTACTTCCTGACCTAACAGGTTGTAAACCACCAGGTCTACCTTGGAATCCTGAGGAATCACAAACGACATTGTTGTCGCCGGGTTGAACGGATTCGGGTAGTTCTGATGCAGCGTGAACTCCAGCGGCAGACCGTCCACATCATTATCGATGGACAGGATGTCTTCCCAGTTGCTGAGAAGAATCTGCTGCTGATCATCGGGCATCTGAGCCAATATGAAGGCCAAAAATGCCGATGTGCCGTTTAACGAGCCGTTGTAGTAGCCGTTAGGTGGTGCATACAAGCCCAGGAAGATTGGCGGCAGCATACCCGGCGTGCCGTAGCCTACGGGTTCACACAGGTCAGCCATGCTGGGTCCTGTGAGCGGGAACATAGTCGTATCAAGATCAATGGCTGCTGTATCCAAACCATCAATATAACCAGCTCCGCCGTCGTCATAAGCTGCAACAGCCGCATAGTTGTAGTCGTTGCCGACCCACTCTACACCAAGCACATCGTAAGCGAAATGCCCAGGCGAGAATGTGCCATCTATCCAATCAGTGTACTCACCAAGTACCTCCTCAGAAGTATAGAGGAGATAACCACCATCGTCTACGTAAGCGGTCAACGGGTGATCTCCTGAAATTGCCGGCCACAGGTTCCAGTCGTAAGCACCAGCAAAGAGAACACCATCGTAATTGCTCAGCACAGTACCGTTATCGGCCAGACCGTCTGCACCGGCATCCCATTTGTCAAAGGAAAGTCCGATTGCATCCAAATTAGCCATTAGGACACTGTCGGCATCTCCCGGACCGTAGCCATCATAGGGCGGATAATGATCCTGCATGTAGAGGATCTTGGCGCCAGTTCCGGCCCAATCCACACCGTAGAAGACTTCATCTTGGGACATACCCATGTTGCCACTATCATCGTAAGCGGCTACTGCATATTCACCCTCACTGGTATCCGTCAATGTGACACTGGCAGTTACGCTCCAGGTACCGTCACCATTATCAGACAGCGCCAAAACTGAGTAAGCGCCATCAACAACGAGGTCCAGATCAGCACTCGTGATAGTACCATCAAAGTCGCCAATCTCATAGGTGAACTCTAGGTCATGTGCACCTGCTGGGATTCCCCATGTGGGTCTGCTCTCAGGAACAAGAACAGGTCCGGTCTCTTCGTCGAAGAATACCATCAGGTTAGTCGCAAAACCTACCTGTACATCGTCGTCAGCGAAGTCCATATCCCACGGTATGAAGACTACTTTACCAGTACCTTCATATTGCACACCACCAATGGGAATATAGTCTCCGTCATCCTCACTCCATACCATGAACGCCGCCATAGCATCATCGTCAGCTATGACTTCATCGGGCCACTGCGGATGAGCTTCAAACTCACCTAAGCCGTCTGAGACAGTTTCATCAATACCAGCATAGAGTGAATCTGCGTTGCAGTCACTGCAGTATTCACTGACATGGAGGTAGTTAGCCAAGAATGGATTATCTGCAGGGACAACTGTCTGCCAGTCATCGCCCGGCAGACCCAGACCATAGATGTAGTCGTCAGAAATAACAGCTAAGTTGCCGCCTGCATCTACATGAGCCATGAGAGCAGCTTCCACATCCGATTCTGCAACAATGGCACCGGTACCGTTTAGGCCCTGACCTACAATGATAGTACCATAGTTACCGAGCTCACAATCTCCCGGATTACCCATGGCGAATGTGTTCCATCTATCATTCAGGTAGCCAACTGCATCCAAAAATTCAGTGGCAGCGGACATGTATTCATCTTCTGACCCGGTGTCATTCATAAGCAGTATATTGGCGCCAGAGGCTTCATGAACAGCGAATGATTTCGGCGAGAACTGCAGATCTGTGGTATGATCTTCTCCACCCTCAGCTTCCGAACCGTTATCCGTTGCAGACCACCAATATGTAACTGCTCCACCAGCACCAATAGGAGGTATGGTCCCCGTGTATGTACCGCCGATTGCCGGATCATTCTGATCCGTCACGTCAGTGGTATCATTGCCGGAACCGTCATCATAGATGAACAGCACCTCCGTTAACGCACCAGCAAATACATCTGTACCGATGTCGTAGATATCTGCGGTTGCGTCGTAGGGACCGGCATCGCAGGACTCATAGACATCGTCCAGATCCTCTACATTCTCTACGAAGGGCGGCGGGTCACCATAGTAGTCCACGTAGGCATGGATCACAAAGTTCAAGCGAGGTGTCCAGCACGGGTTAGGCGCACAGAAGCTTCCGCCAGTGTGATACCACTTGATGCCGTGGTTGTACGGAATACCGGAGCCGTTAACACCGGCATAATACGTAAGGTCGGCAGCATCAGCACCAGGGATGAACAGTGCAATAGCGAAGTCACGGTTGGTTACATCAATCCAGTCAGCCTCAGCGATATCTACCTCAAACCACGTGGGGTAGACATCAGACTCGGTGAGTGGAAAGGTGTATGACCACAACTCATCTCCCAAAAAGCGTGCGATTCCTTCATCATAGATGGAGAAGTCATATTCGCCGTTTCCGGGAATGTCTTGTGTCCCCTCTGTAGGAATCGGGTCATCCAAGACATCATAAATATGAAGGGTCACGTCAGTACCGATCATCTCCGTTTCGTTGTAAAAGTACATACCGAGCCCGGTTACATAGGCGTCCGTCAAGGGACGGAACCAAACCGCAGCGCTATCCTCCTCAAAGATGAAGCCACCGATACCATCAGCACCTTCTCCGTAGTGAATCTCGGATGGAAACCGGCTGTCTATACCGGCAACTGCTGCAGGGTCGACCTTAATAGGAACTGCATCAACGCCCAGGTCACTGTTACGCTCGACATTGGTTGAGTTACCAGCACCAATAATGCTCTGATCTTTTAGAGCCTCGTAACGTTCCCTGGCTTCGGATTGCGCAGCCCTTCTTTCCTGCATGAGCTTGCTGCCCATGTCCAGCTCCTTTTTCTGCTTATATGTGAAGTAACCGTCCGGCTTCAACACATCTTTTACGGCGCTCAGGTCCGTAGTCCAGCAGAAAAGGAGAGTCAGAACAAGCAAACTGTTAACGATCTTTCTCATTTCCTTTCTCCTTACCTTGTTATGAAAGTGATTCGTGAGTCTTTCGTAAATATACCCACGCATCCCCTAACTCAAGTATGATTTGTATCACGTTTCTTTTACCTCTCGACGAGGAACATAGAGTTCCCCACACTGAGCTTACTGTTAAGGTACGCTAAATACGCAACAAAATCATCTGTTTTTTGGTAGTTCATTGAATATTTAACATAACTGTAAGTTACTTGCACAGAATCCCCTGTTGTCACAACAGGAGGTTCACCAGCGGGTTCAATAAATTCAATCAGATCATAGTCGTATTTTATTTGAACTCCATCAGGATTATCGTCTGTTTCATCAGGGTCCGTCGGTATCCCAGTGTCCTTGTCCAATGATGTCCAAGGAGCAGCTGCCAAGTCGTAAAGGACTCTAATCTGGATTGTATCGGAATAGAAGTAGCAACATGGATCTGGGTTATAAACATCATCTGCTACAGCAGTATCAGGAGGTGTTACAGTTGTATCCACAATAAACCATGTTACTGAATCTTCCCAGACTACTTGTTCAGTGGAAAACAGGTGGAAAACCCCCTTTCCAGTGGTCTGCGCCACCTGGAATGGAGCAGAAGCTGCCCCTGGTTGAGCATGTGTTACCTGATAGACTGGCAGTGTTTCCGTTGCAGTGGGGAAATTATAATCACTGGAGAAGTACATCAGATTATCATCGTAAAGGTAATCCACCACACTACTGAGAACATTTGTAACGCTATCACCGTTTAGATCGTACAGTAAGTCCAATATCACTACATCCCCAGAAAGCTCGGCCGAAATCGGTATTCCCAAATCCTCATCAATTGTGAACATCTGCATGGCATAGGTTTTGTCCGTGTATGGTACAACAGTAACGTCTTCAACACTCTCAATAATAAAGTCGTCACCACCTAGCAACAAATCAGTCATAGTAGTTTCAAAATAAGAGGCGGTGTGCTCCAAAGTCTCTTCATAGCGGTGGAGGTAGAGGTAGGTCTGCGCGAGGGCTTTATGTACTTCCAGGTAATCAAAGTCCGCATCATGAGTTGTTGTATACGCTGCATCGTAGGACAGGACAGCTTCACCGGCTGCCAACGCTTCTTCAGCAGCGGCAATCAGATCGTCTTCAGTAGGATCTTCATCCGGATCTGTCTCCAAATTGTACCGCTCTCCAAGTTCTAGAAGGAACAGCCCTGCCCAGCCGTCAGCCATGGAGGTGTTATCGCCCTCATTGGCGGCAAGATTCAGCACTACGCCAAAAGCCGTCCGGGCATCAATATTGCTTTCCAGCCGGAGGGAAGACCATCCCTGCCCTAAATAAGCATTTGTGTTGAGGGCATCTCGTCTGCCAACTTCCTGGAATAGCTCCAGAGCCGCTTCATAGTCGCCTGAACTGTAAGCGCTCCATCCCTCAATCAGCATACCGGAATCGCTGTCATAAGCGGAAGGAACATCATCGCTTGAATCACTAGCGCAGCCCCAAAGTGTTAGACCTATTATTGCGAAAAAGGAAGCTAACCTGATTATATTCTGTCTTTTCATATTTACTTCACCAATAACATTTTACGGGTTTTTGTGAAATCTACGGTCTCCAGCCGGTAGAAGTAAACTCCCGTGGCTGCGATATGACCGTACATGTCCTTGCCGTTCCAAGTAAAAGCGTATTTTCCCGCTGGTATCTCTTTGTTCACCAGCATAACCACTTCTCGTCCCAGCACATCGTAAATCCTTAGTGAGGTGAACCCGGGCTCCGGCATATCAAACTGAATGGTTGTGGTCGGATTGAACGGGTTCGGATAGTTCTGATGCAGAGCGTACGTCTCCGGAATACCAGCGCTGCCTTCCTTGGAGGGATTCCATACGAACCGGTAGGTCCCTGTTGACGGGATTTCGGCAGAGACGGTCATTCTATCGAGATTCACAGTTGCCCCTAGAGAGGTTACTGTTTCTCCATCTATATTAATAATGTCGAGCTTAGCTGTATTCATCCCGGAAAAATCCATATCTGTTAAGTCGATGCTCAAATTAAAGCTCTCCTCCATCTCTAATCCAGCAGGACCGACTACCAGGGCATCATCCATGGTAATCATACCGCCACCGAGGGCTGTCTCACGTCCATCACTGATTACGGTGATGAGCGCATTTTCTTCCACAGCGCCTGCGGGCACCAATAGTGAAAAACCGCCGAAGTCACTCATCAGCAGACGGCTGCTGGAAGCTGAACCCTTTACCGCTGTTACTAATGTAGAGTCGGATTCAGCCTGGTTGCCGCCAATGGTCTCAGCATAACCAACAAACCAGAATTCAGAGACGGTTGTAGGCAGCAGAGAGGCTAGATCGAATGACTGCCGGTAAACATAACCGCCATCAGGAGTATAAAACCTCGGGACAGTAAATGATGAAACAATCCCTGTACCGTCCTTCACCTCAATTTGTGGACCTTCATCCGTATCGTTGCTCAAATTACCGAACGCTCCGTCGCTGTAAATCTGTTCGTCGCTGAAACTGTAAATATCGAGGAAGTTGACAAGATCAGGATTTTGATCCACCTGCATGGAAAAAAGTCCCGGAGCTGTGGTCTTATCATCTATAACATAAGCACCTCCGGCGTCGGAACCAGCTTCCCTGCATACAGCTATCATAGCAAAATACTGGTAGCGATAAGTTGTATCGCCATTAACAATAGATAGAATCAGATCACTGCTATCCGTCACTGCAGCGGACTCTGAACCGAAATCATCCCATTCTGTGTAGATACTCCGGTTCTGATTTTCATCCAGCGTAACAAAATCAACATTAGATGAAATATCACTAGTAGCTTTATTTAATTGTTTTACAACTGCCAAAGTGACATCACTGAGGTCGGAACCATTAAAAATCAGCGTTTCCTCATTAAACGCCGGTGCTTTATCAGCCCAGCCGCTGCTCCCCTCTACCCATTTCTCGGACTGAAGATACGTAGCTGACCAACTGTTAAAACTGCCTGGATAGGGAGCTTTACCGGAAGTCGTCCCCCATGGGTAAGTGGAAGTTCCTACGTTTACGTCAATATTATCAAATCCATAGAGACCACCATTGAGTCCCGTGCTGTCATCGAAATGCACTGCGATGGAGTAATCCACGAAGACGTCATCAAAGCCGGAAGCACCAGCCGCAGAGAGTGCATTGTCTAAACCTTCCGTACCGTTGGCTGTATCCTGAAGTACTGCGGACATTTGTACTGTCGCATCTGCCCCAAAATAGTGTTCGTAGAGGTATTCCATAAGAGTGAAGAGCTGAGCGTATTCAGAAGGAAGCCCCTCGTCACCCATCATCAGACTGTTGCCGTTTACCAGAGTGAAGCCACCCTCAACGGACTTGTACCCGGCAATATAAGCACCAAAGTGCTGCAAGCCGTTTGTGATCCAGTCTTCCTCGTCCGTATCATAATTATATTGGATCAAACCTGTCATGGCTTGAGCCATACCTTCCTGAGCTGTTCCGGGATCAAAGGGATCACTATCCACGTAAATCATGTCCAGATTGTTGCTAAACGGCTGCACATCCGGAGCAGTTTCGTTAACAGGATCAAAAAGTCCCTCTAACAACAAATCGCCCAAGGTCCCGTAAGCATAATCACCCAGGTCAGCCACAAGGACCACGACCTTGTCATCACTATCTATATCGGGAGTAGCCCCGAACCATGACGTCATGAAATCATAGAATCCCTGAGTGGAATCAGCCGCAATGGAGTTGTCCATAGAGGCAACAATTTCAGTCACGTCATCTGTATTGGATGAACGATGAGTCAAGCCAATGTTCAAGGGTATCCAGGTTGCTCCATTATCTGTTGACTTCAGGACACCACCGGGTCGATACTTCACAATGCGGCGGTCTTTCAGGGACGGAGTACCGCTTCCGGCATAGATAGTGCCGTCGTCAGCCACAGCTAGAGTAGTCACTACGTATGAGAGAGAATCCCCGGTGTTTAGAGTATGGATTTTAGGTGTCACCTCTGACCAGCTCGGATCACCGGTTAGACTTGTGCTTTGTACTCCTTCAGATGTACCGGCGAAGAGCGTACCTTCATCCATTGAAAGTGCCAGAGAGTAAATCTCCACATCACCCAGATTCAAATCAACAGGATCACCTCCAGTTACACTCACTGAAGAAACACCGGAAGCTGTAGAGTAATAAACTGTTCCCATTGAATTAATTGCCAGGGCCGAAACCGCTTCAGTTCCGGTACTGTAAACAGTCATCCCGCTTATGTCATAATCGGCACTGTAGGTGGCGCTGTCATCGTCACCATCATCAAAGTTGTTCTCGTTAAAGTAATAGACATTTTCGTTCATCAGGTCAACGGTGTAGCTCCCCAGATCGCTGTTATACGCCGCTTCACCGGTCCACATGACTGTATCTACAGCATCATAAATGTTCATCGTCTGACCAACGGACAAGGCAGCTCCTGTAGAAGTAGTGTCGCCAAGCTCTAAGGTTAAATACCAGCTTACAGTATCAAAAGTTGTAGAATAGTCGTAGAACCAGATGGAGTCACCTGTGGCCCAATCCAATGTGAATGAATCGGTTTGTGTTGAATCAAGAACTTCTTCGAAAACAAAGGTCAGAAAAGAGGTGTCCACCACAACTATACCTCCCTCAATGGGGAGTTTATCTTCATACTCAGCGTCGGCATTCCCCCGGAAAAGACCCGACTCCGTAGCTGCCACCAGAACCGTGGAGTCATAGATGGTAACCGCATAAACGGGAATACTAGGCCAGTCAGTTGTAGCCGGAGCAGGTAATCCTTGATTGATATCTACAAACCTGAAGCCGCTTTTCCAGAAGAGTCCGCCTTCACTGGCAGCAAAGGGTTCCTCTCCTCCAGATGCTATATAGAGGTCGTAAACTGTTGGGCTTTCACCATCAAATGTAGGCATACCGGTAGCTTTCTTCTTCCACGTCTCAGCAGAATCCTGAGACCTGAAGACGGTCTTCTCTCCACTACTGCCGCCATCATCCGTACCGCCTTTTTCGATGCCAGCCCACCAAGTCGAAGAATCTTCAAAGGCAATGGAATAGACAGCCTGCTTACGCTGTTCAGCAGGGGCATCTACATTCTGGAGTCCGGCAACAGGCTCGTAGGGGAGAACATCACCATCAGAACCCGACATGGCCGACCAGGTGGCACCGCCGTCACTGGATACAAAAACACCGGAGTTTGTTGTAGCTACAATAGTGTTCTGATCCCATGGAGCTATAGCCAGATCACGTATCCTGGCATCCTCGGTAAAGACGTAGCAGTTGTCACCGATAGCATTCAGGGTAGCGCTGGTCTGGAAATACGTGGAGAAGAAGCCCTGATCACTCCACCAGAACATGTAGGATTCACCCACCTGCGGACCCAAATCAGCCCGAGTAGTTATGGGCAGGAATCCCATCAATATGATAAGTACCAGAATCGTCAGTCTTGCTCTTTTATTATACATATTCATATTATCCCTCAAAACTGGAATCCAACGGATGCCATCCAAGTAGGATCAAACAGGTCGAACTGCGTCAGGCCAAAGTCGGCCGTGAGCCGTCCCACACCGGCAACCGGGAAACTATCAAGACCAAAACCAAATGACAGGGCCTTACGAGAGTCATGATTTACTACAAAACCGGCCCGTCCTACAAAAAATTTCATGAAGGTAAGTTCTGCCCCCAGATTAAGACGTTCTGCATTATCCGGAGGATGTTCTCCTACTACCGAAACTGTCAGCTTCATCCCCTGCATATCAATGGGGTCAGCCGACATACCGAAGCGGAAAGTCAGCGGCAGACTGTGCGGCTTGTACGGCAGCTCCTCAGGCTCTTCCACATCATCTACTGTCGTTGTTACAGTATCTCCTTCTATAAAATCAATAAAGGTGCCGCCCAGCTCCATTTCCGGACCAAAGTTCCGGATGGACATCCCCAGGCGCAGTGTCTTATAACCCGTAAGGAAAAGTGTCCCCACATCAACTGCCCAGGTTGTACCAGCTCCATATCCGTCAGCTTCTCCCGCCAAACCGTTGGCATAGTTCTCATGAACAATTTTACCGTGGGCTCCAAAACTGAATTTATCTGTAAGCTTGATTCCATACCCGATACCTAAAGCGTAATTGACTGCATTGAACGTAAGCCCTGCATTACCTTCTTGATCATCTACACTGGTCACTAACATATCAGGTGAATTGAGGGATACTGCACTTAAGGCAATAGTACCGGCAAATCGCTTCAGAGGCATGGAAACGGCTAAAGCTGTATGCTCAATACCCGCCAGCCACGCTGTCTGAGATACATGAACTGTGCGACCTTCTGACAAAGTCAGGCCTGCCGGATTCCAGAAGACTGCCGAAGCGTCATCAGCAATCGTCTCCATGGCGTCGCCCATGGCAAAACCCTGGGCGCCTACACCTATCTTCAGGAATTGGGCGCCAACAAATCCAACTTTAACCTTAAATGTTTCACTGATGTCGGTTGCTGCCGGTAACTGGACGGCCAAAGCCAATATGACAATAAATACCGAAGTTTTTCTCAGATTATTCAACATCACTCACCTCTCAATATAACAAAGGTTCCACGCTGGATTTTTGGGTAGCTGGGCACAGCGCTCTCTACTACATAGATGTAAAGACCGCTTGTTACAGCCAAGTCCGCTCGCGATGACAAATCCCACGATAAATCAGCAATCCCTGCTGTATTCATCATCTCAACAATTAAATCTCCGGTCAGACTGAAGATGGACAGCTTGGAGGCCGGGGGAAGATTGGTGAAATTGATCTTGTCTTCAAATTCTTCTTCCAATGACGACCCTCCCCGATAGGGATTAGGATAAACAGACACTTTACGTCCGTCCCACTCCTCACCGGCAGCATACAGCTTGCCAGGAAAGACCGGGGTGGGTGCGCCCGTAGCCGGATCAGTCTTAAAGTTTGTCTTGGATGATTCAATAGGGGGGAATTCAGGCTTATCATGAGCTGCTGGATTATCGTATGATGTCACGGCATAGTAATAAGGCAGATTGTTAATGGGTCTGACAATATCAGAAATGATGGCTGCCTCGTTGCCGTCTTCATCTAACGCATAGAACGTCGACAGTGTATCCACCCAACTATGTTCCAAGTCCGGCAAGTCGAACATTTGACCATCAAAAAGGGTGTCACCTGAAGCAAAGTCAACCACATATACCGGACCATCGTAGTTATCGAAGGCAGCTATCATCTCCCAGCTTTCTGGATTAAATGTAGCCCGATAGATGCGATAGCCTTCGAAATCAATTGCACCTACCAGTGGATCAACCTCTAGCTCAGCCGAGTTATCCCAGGATAAGCGCACACCTTGATCCATGGGGCTGTAGGCCAGTATGGGAACTGGTGGAGGTACAGGCAGCAGGTAGTGAACATCCTCGTGAGGAGCAGTAGGATTATAGGGGGTGCCTTCACTCCCAGCAAAATAAGCTGCCAAGGCATTATCGGCATTTTGCCGCAGTCCACCCATTCCTTCACCTACTATGGCAGCATACACGAATCTGAGCGTATCGCCCAGATAAAATTCAAAAGGTCCTGAAGTCAACATGAAGCGGTAATCAAACGTTGGAGCGCCTACATTAAATGGATGGGGCATAAACTTATTGCCGCGACTCTCCACATGCCGCCCCAGTCCATAGTCGAACTTGTCGCGATCAGAACCGGGATCGGACTCCCAGTTCCACCACTGGTGAGTAAACACACGCATGAGGGTGTCATCATCCGTATTATTGTAAGCACCGTGCAATTTCCAGTAATCCGTATAAATCAGTCTACCGCCGATAAATCCTGAAACACTTGTATTCTCATTGGTGTCATCCTCAGGAGTTGTCGGATCGTCGCCATCGTACATGTAGGACATGTTCCTTGGGATGACATAACCCCTCAGAGTGTCTTCACCGATAACAGCAACGTCACCTGCTACTGCATTGTAATCAGGATTTGAAGCATCCGTTTGCCATCTGAGAACGGGGGCTCCTGACGGATCTTCGGGGATGAAGACTGTATATTCATCGTAAAATCCATCAGGATAGGTCAGTGTAAGATCGTAGCTGGGCTGAGTGATGGAAGGACTTCCTACATTCTTCCAACCGTACGGGATACCCAAATCGTCATACCCTTCCATATCACCGTCACCATCAAGGTCGCCGTTCTCCACAATATCTTCCTTATAGGTGATCTGGCTGGCAGGATTGTTCCCATCCCAACCATCGAAATCCACCAGGTCGTCAATGTGGGGATTATTGGCGTCTGTACCGGTACCAACATCACAGTCATACACCCAGCTAACAATAAAATCGTTGAGTTCGGATCCGCTGTAGTCCTCACCACCGAGATCCTTCATGACTTCTACTTCATAAATGACAAAGTCATCATAGTCAGGAGTACTCCAGGTAAGGCCCCGTTGATTTACCCTGATACCCATTGCTGTTGTTGTATGGGGACCGAGATAATCATCATAGGTAGTGTAGCTGTCTTCCACTGATTTGGAAGGATAAGCCGGAAGATCGAAGGAAGACCCGTCTGAAGGATGGAATTCATAGTTCCCGAAATCCGCGTGGCTGGATCTCTTCTCACCCTCAACCAGGGCTGAAACCCAGAACCGTCCTTCCCACAGGTGATGGGTTCCGCTGCCGCAGGGCCACTCCATGGACGGTAATCCTTCCGGAACATTCGGATCACCAAAATTGCCAAAGTTCGATGTCGCCGTACACAAGGTTCCTGTGTTATGAACTTTGTACTCATCCTCAGGCCGGGTCCGCTCCAGGCTTTCCGGTGCAGACTCGATCCTCATGTCCTTACCCCTGCTGGAAACGACCAGCAGGGGAACAAGCAAGATTAATGGTATTTTCTTCAACATTCTCTAATACCTCAACAGTTAAAATTTCAGGGAAACACCTATTTTGACCAGAGAGCCCTCCCGGTAGTTACCTGGAATTCCAAAGGTTCCTCCGGCCGGGTTTTCTTTATTCCAGTCAATATTACCATCACCATCTGTATCCATGATAAGCATATACTCATCTTCGATGGTTTCATCCACATATCCGTCTCCATCGTCATCAACATTATTATTATCATCTTCAGAGCCAAAGAATTCGGCATCACCATCCTCATACCGTTTCATTCTGTCTGAATAAAGATCATACCACTCCTCATCAGCAAGGTCAGAGATATTTTTAATACCGAACAGGTCCTTTATTAGTCCACTGAAGAGATTGTCAACCCACATAAATGCGGAAAGACGTATGTTCTGTCCGATTCTAAACTCCTTCTGAGCGTAGAGATTCATAACGAAAGTAGGAGGAAGCCTGCGAGTATTGATCTCCGGCTCCAAAGAACGAATCGGTGGTGAGTAAGGCAGCCCACTCCCATACTGCATGGTCGTGTTTACCTCCACATCGCCAACAGCTGGGATAGGAATCAACGTCTGCAGATTGACGTTAAGTGTGTGCCGTTGATCCCAATTAAGAAAGTTCTCAGTTTTGGGAATGATCTGGCTGGCCCATGTATAACGATAGTTTTGCAGGGCTGAAGAACTTTTCCCCTTGGCAATAGAGTAGGTATAGTTGATGTTACCGCCATATCTTCTGCTAAACCGTTTGAAGAGATCAATCTCGAAACCTCGCGTGCTTCCGTAGTCTCCGTTGATATGGCGAGTATAATACTGATTAGCCTTGATCCAGGTCTGCTGAGTATCGGTCAGGCCCTGAATATCCTTGAAGAAACCCTTGACCTCCAGCCGCCAGCTAAGACCTATCTGGTGCCGGAGACCAAGCTCATAATACGTTGTTGTTTCCGGCAGGAGATCAGGATTACCTACTATAGGGAATGCACCCGAAAAATCCCAGTTTATGTTGCGATACATGTACCGGAACTGGGGCAGCTGAAAAGCCCGACCATAGTTAAAGTACATAACGTCGCGCTCGCTGACTGGGAAAGCAATTCCAATCCGGGGGCTGGGGTAGAACTTGGTGGGTACAGAAGTAGGGTCTTTCACTTGACCACCGGTGCTTTGATCTATAACCGGATCAGCAAGATTGGATGGATAGTCTCTGAAATTAGGGTCAAAATAATCTATCCGCAGTCCTGCATTAACGATCAGGGCTTCGAACTCCATTTTATCCTCGAAAAAGACACCCATCCAAAGAGGATTCAGCTTACCTTGTGCACTGTTCCAAGTTTCATCAATATACAGCTCATCCCAATCTTCAGACAGTTCACCATAGTTTACCTTACCGTCACCTTCACCTGCATCAGGCGGAAGATCTTCAAAATCATCATCATAGTCGCCATCGCCATTACCGTCAATGGCTGCTACACCGTCGGAACCGTAATCCCAATGATCCCAAACTCCGTTACCGGAACAGCTGCTGCAACCATCAAAACCGTCATCGTAAAAGACCTCACCAAAACGACCTCCCAAGTGCGACAAGTTACCTATGTTCTGACCGTAAATGTTACCGCCAGACGGCATGTCCACATCGTGGTCAAACACATCAAAGATCTGAACTTCAAAACCACCCTTCACCATATGATACTTGGTTACCTGGCTGGTAAGCACTGTTTTAAAGTTCCAGTATATCTTATCATCTTCGTTCCAGCGTAGCCTATAAAAAGTTGTTCCACTGCCGTAGGTGTAGAACTTGTCCGTGTCCTGTGTGTTCTGAATGGGAATGGTTTCCCATGTCAGCCACTTTTCAGGATTGTCAGGAAAGGCATACTCGGATATATCAATAAAATCGTTGTTGTTCCAGTCTGTAAACAGGTCATCCTGATACTTATCGGGAATGGAGGTGATTCCGCTCTCTTCCAGATAGTCAAGATATGCAGCGATACTGGAGCTTTCGTTCGTATCATAGTGATAATATGTTCGGAAACGACTCAGCATAACCTGGAAAAAGGTGTTTTCTCCCAGCTGATGGTTCAGGTTAATACTGAAAAGTGAACTCGATCTGTTGTTCCTCAGCAATTGATCCAACATATTATAACTATCATTAAAACCTGCTGCAGCTGCGGAGCTGCCTGTCAAATTACGATTACCGGCAATAATGTCGTATGTTGTACCCCCGATAGTCGTATCCGTCATGGCGGTATTGGGAATGGCCGAATCGTATCCCCACTGATAGGCGCCGTCGCCATTCAGATCAATAAAACTAGAATCTGCTGTCATTCCGGATCGATTCAGGTCAGTAATATCCCATATACCGTTACCATTCAGATCTTCATTCCGGAAGTCTCCATCGCCAGCCTGTAGATTTCCCGAGCCATCCACATCGACTTCTACAAGCACCATCCGCATGTCGCTTACAGTTTCAAAAGGGTTCCCATTATCATCCGTCGCCTGAATAATAGAAAGCCCCGCGTTAGCGAGGACATCATCCATACTGAATCCGCTTGCCGAAACCTCCGGATAGAAAAATCCGCCCTGTTCGTAATAAGAAGAATCCAGCAACTCCTTAGACGTCAATGAAACTACCCGGTCCAAACGTCCATCACCGTCTGAATCTTCATTTTCGAAGGTTGTGCGGCTGTAACGATGGCTGTAGCTGTTCCATTTACGTTCGTGGTGATTGAAATCAAACTTTATTTTTGTCTTGGAGAATGGCCGCCAAGTTAAACTACCGTTAATTGAAAAGTTCCTTTCATTGGATATCCCGTAACGACCTTGAGTATTCTGGAATTCACCCGACAGGAACCAGCGGATGGGAAGCTTAGGGATGGGTCCCCCTATGCTCAATTCCAGATTGGTATTCTGGTGGGAGTTATCACGCAGAGGATCGAGAAATCCTTCGTTATCCGTTTTGATACGCATACGTCCGGTCAATTTAGGGCCACCCTCTTGTGTTACCATATTTACCACACCGGAAAGGGCGTTACTGTACTCCGCTGAAAATCCGGAAGTGATAATGTCCGCCTCAGCAAGAGCATACTCAGGAACATCTGTGTCAAAGCTGTTAGTCATGGGATCAACAGCCGGTACACCATTAATAAGATAAAGAATCTCACCACTTCGTCCACCCCGGGCGTGACCATCAACAAAACCAGGAGTAAGGTTCAGGATATCGGTCACATCCTCCATGGGGATGTTCTCAATAGCATCCTGCGTCAAAGTAGAACGGCTGCCTGTAAGGTCCTGCTGAATAAGCGGTTTTTCGGCAGTTACCGTTACAGCTTGACCCTCAATAGTCTGAGGAACCATCTCAAACTCTACCGTGGTTGTCAGGTCAGCATAGACATCTATGTTTTTCTTGGTAACATCATGATGAGCTATAGATGAAGCCTTTAGATCATAGACTCCAGGCGGAACAAACAGAATTATATAGTCACCGTTAGCATCTGTAGCTGCACCCTGGGATGTACCTACAACTAGAATATTTATTCCCCCCAACGGTTCACCTGTTTCCGAATCCACAACCCGGCCAGCAATCTTACCGGTTGTAACTGCCATTACCAAGCCAAGTGGTAACAACAATAAGGATACAAGAGCAAATCTTCTCAATGTCTTATTCATAGCTCGTTCCTCAACTCTTACTAATTTGTTTTATGTGAACTCCGCGCAAGTTGTATTCTTTTAATATCCTCGAAAAGGAATGCCTCATGCCATATTAGGAAGAATTGCCTCGCTTAGTCAAGGAAAAAAGCGGCCTGGACTTCCCCCGAAATATCAGGTGAATTTTAGCATTATCTGCCATGCACCCG
>CAZHRR010000035.1:2649-19716 GCA_964534955.1 uncultured bacterium | reverse complement strand
TTATCCGAAATCAAAATCGTGGTTATTTTACGGTTTCTTTTATCGAGGCTATTCAAACAGTACATCCTTAGTCATCTCTTCAATTTTAAAGGGAAATGATTGGAGAATCTCAATCAGATAAGGTGGGCTCATTTCAGCAGTAAATCTATGGCGGTGACCCTCATATTCTATCTTTCGCCGCAATCTGATAAAACCTGTTTTAGTGAGTGGAGGAAATACGATTTCACGTATGTGATTACGAACGACTCGATTTAAATCCACATCCGGAGTTGATGGTGTAGTCTCTGTTCTGACAGAAACTGAACGAACTCTACCTTCATGATCTAGTATCCAGTCAACCAGAAGTGATCCTTCATAATTGGGGTAGTCGGCCAGTAGCAATTTCATTCTTTCCCTGAGCATATCATCTCGTTCTTCGAGGCTCCGCGAAGCAGTGACCAGGGATGTTTTAATCCGATCTCCATTTCCCTCCTTGTTGAAAAAGCAGAGATGGTTCTCAGCTACGTCTGCCGCGTGGAGCCTTGCTTTATCCCTCTCAATACTGTAGTCTCTTCTCTCCCGGTTTTCTTCGGCCTTCTGCTCTTTATGTAATTTTTCGAGACTGAACTCTTCTCGTCTTCGTTCACGGTTTATTCCTTTATATATAGTCGCTTCATCTTCTAAATCAGCATTTTCAGGATGACGATAGGTTATTTTACGTTTTGCTAATGCTTCTGTCAACTGTTCGTAAATACGATCCTGTATCGAAAGACTCAAACGATCACTCGGCTCCAATTCTGTCAGATTATCCCGACTAACACCCCATTCTGAGAATCTCCTGAACTTTCGCTCTTCAGCATAAAGCACTACCCTTACACGATCCACTACGTTCACAAACACAAGATAGTCCACTTTCTTAAGAAAGAATCGCTTTGTGACGATTTCAGTAACAATATAGTGATCTTTGATATCGAACTCCCCGATTTCATAATCCAGAGAAGTCAGTACATCACGACAGACAGATAGTGCTTCATCTTGAGTCATTTCGTAGTCATATTCACGGATCATGGGTGGAGGGAGCGGGCATGTGGAAAGGCGAAACGCAGTTATGAATAGATATAAAAAGCAGAGAGTTCGGAAAATCCTTCTGATGCCGCTGTCTCTAAAACTGTTCGAGTAGTTCGTCTTCTGGTATCTCAGTAGGTTCTGGTTCAGCAATACTATAGAATTCTGTATTATAGTAGAACAACCTCATAGTAGGAATATTACTGGTAAAGACTGGCGATTCAAATTCGGGATCCTGCATCTGCACCTCCATTAGGAGTTCAATACTCACATCGCCCAACAACCAGGATGAACGGTAGTATCCACGAAACAGTCTGGGAAATGGTGAAGACAGGAACTCCCGGCTGGTACCAAGATCGTTTCGAGTTGTTCTTAGGGGATTCCCATATTTCTTAGTTAGCAGCTGTTCTATTCGCTGGAATTCCTTCAAAAAATCATCTATGGAATTTCCGCTAAGGGAAAAGTCAGTCATCACCTTCCAGAAACCAGAATCGGAAAATGTATAGACGAATCGGACAGTGTCTTCCCCAAGAGACCCTATAAAGGAAATCTCTCTTTCACTTTTGGCCGCGTTGGAATCGTCATATTGAATATAATTCTCGAAATCGGTACTGGTTGTTCCCCACGGCAGTTTACGATATCCTGCATCAATAGAAGATACTTCCTCGAACTCTACCGCAACTGAATCTTCATCGCTTTCTTCAGAAGTTTCGACAGACACTTCCTCTTCATTCTCAGCTATATCCTCTTCCAGAGGATCAGGCGTATCACCTTCATCCTGCGTGTAGAGAATCACGGGAAGTGAAAACAGACCTATTATTACGAGTAGTGAGATAAATGATTTTTTCATATTTCATTCCTGCATTGTATCATCGTTTATGATGCCTCAGCATTATTCTTGTTACCGTTCTTTCTACTGCTTACCAGTTCGGGGAGATAATTGATGATGTAGTACGAGATTGCAGTCAGGATGACAGCTTGCACAATCATCCCAGCACCAACGCACATTCCAATGACGGTTACCAGCCAGAAGGGTGCTACCCTAGTCAATCCATCAAACCACTCATCTGATTTCTGGAATTGATTATAGGAGATAATACTCATGGCAATTAAAAACGCACCTACAATAATCCCCGATTCCAGCGATTTTGAAATAGATGCAAGGGCAGAAGCAGCAACTGCAATCAGTGCATAGACACCGATCTTATCTGCTGTGAAAAAAGAGGTTTTGGGTAAGGAAAGAGGAATGATCAATCCTCCAGCAATGATGATCTTCAGAGCAAATCCTATGGCATCAATTATCATTCGGTCTCAGATAGTTGAACTGTCTCTCCGTATGGAATGGAAAATAATACGCAGAATGAAGCCGTTTTGTCAATCTAATTCTGGAGACTCGGAATGAAATATTATCAGTCAATAACCGTACCAATACGACCTAATCGAGGAGATCCCTGATTAAAATCCCACGACATATATACAAATACAGCTTCTCCAAGAACATGACTCTCGGGGATAAACCCCCAATACCTGGAATCTGCGCTATCATCCCTGTTGTCACCCATCATCCAGTAGTAATTCTGCTTTACTACATAATTCTCCATCTCGAGAACCGGCTGTCCGTCAACCTTGATGAATTTTGGATTAATCTGAATGAACTCGCTCAAAAGCCATGGATTAAGCAACTCTCCTTCAGGACTCATTCCAACCTGCATTCGTCCAGCTCCGAATTGATTATGAATCACTCCGCGGTAGAGCCGGAAACGTTCGTTCGATTTTCTTACCTTATCGTAATTACTTGTACTACTCTTAAAAATTCTGCGAAATTTTAGTCCTAAAGACGTCTCGTATCGTCGTGCAATGTCAATCGGTTCGTCCATTGTAAAGCGGCAATCACTTAATCCAATCTTCGGATAATTTCTTAATTTTCCCAACCCAGCGTTCTCATAAGTGACTTCATTACCATCCATGAGCATGATTTGTATCAATAAATCCCAATTTGTATTGTTATCTATCTGAATAACCTGACCTCCGTAGGGAATCATTATGGGATCATATGAATGAACACCATTGAAAGTACCTTCCTTCTGGCGAATCACATACTCCTCCCCGTTATTCAGTGTAATCCGGTAATAGGTGTAATTGCGATGATCATCACGATTTAACTTTCGTTCAAGTAACTCCCTTTTCCCCTCTGGTTTGCCATTTAAATAGACTATGTCGTCCCGCATCTCAAAAGTATCTCCCGGCATGGCTATGAGCCGCTTTACGTATTTCTGGAACACATCCCGAGGATATTTGAATATGACAACATCTCCCCGCTGAGGTGTCTTGAAGGATGGGAAACGAGTCCACGGGACATCAAACCCTATGTCGGTGTACGGGATACCAATCCAGTCTGGTGTGCGCATTCCGAAGGCGAACTTATTGCCGATGAGGAAATCGCCAGTGCGGATAGTTGTCTCCATAGACCCAGTGGGGACGATATACGCCTCAACCAGAGTTGCACGCAGTGAGAGAGCAATCAGGATAATGATGAAAAGAGAACGAATCTCGCGGAGGATTTTTGATAGTGTCTTCATTTCAGAAGGAGAATTTACGTTTCTACACCGTAGTACCAAAGGAAGTTGAGATGTTTGAGAAAAGGGATCTGGTAAGTGGTGAAAAATCAGGACACAGAGAACTCAGAGAAGCTCTGAGAACCTCGGAGATATTATATGAATAAGTAAAAGAAAAAATTGTGAAAAGAGTGGTGAATTGTACGGAGGCGAAACAGTGTTTGGGAGTAAGGGAGAACGGATGACTGCTGAAGTAATGATTAACAATTGATAATCGCAAATCTTCCATCGAAAATCGAAAAATGTAAGTGGCAACCATCCTTGATTTCGACCTAAGGCTTCCGACCTCTGAATTCTGACCCCTGACCTTTGTCTTATGAAGTTCTATTCTTCTCATCACGCCAGACAATCCTTGAAATGCTTGATCTTAGGTCCCTTCCTGCCTAGAAAGATGGACACAATATCAAACCGATAATCCCATTCTTCCTCCTGAGCAGCGGCATAAATCTCAAAAGCATTCTCCAGCTTCTCCATTTTATTGTCATCGATTTGGTCTTCCGGTTCGCCTAATTTAGTCTGTGTAGCGGTCTTCACTTCTACGAAGATGATCTCATTTTCGTTCCGGGCTATCATATCAATCTCTCCATAGAGAGCGGCGTTGTAGTTCATCTCCTCAATGTGATAGCCGTTGTGTACAAAATAGCGTGCAGCCAGTTTCTCTCCCCACTTCCCCACCAGCCTGTGCTCCTTCAGATAAGTCAGAGTAGGCATGTGGTCCCGGACAGGTTTGAACGACTTTCGATGGATAGGGCAGGCCATGTGGAGCTCCAAAGCGCTGATATGCTCCCGAGTTCCATAACCTTTATTCCTGTCGAAACCGTACTCCGGATAGGCAAGAGCATAGTTACGCATGATTCGATCGCGAGTCACTTTAGCCACGATGGACGCCGCACTGATGGACGGTACCTCATCATCACCGCCTATGATGCCGCGGTTAGGTACAATCTGATCCGGCAGTTCATATCCGTCTATGAGCGCCTCATACGGCTGTGGATTGAGCTGGCCGATTGCTATCCGCATGGCCTTGTGGGTGGCGGCGAGGATATTCGTCCGGTCAATCTCGTCTTCGTGGATAATACCAATTCCGATAGTAACCGCTTCAGCTTCGACCTCCTTGAACAGCTCCTCCCGTCTCTTCTCGGTGAGCTTCTTGGAATCACGCAGCCCTTCAATGCTGTGCTCCTCGGGAAGGATCACAGCCGCTGCTGCCACAGGACCCGCCAGCGGTCCACGGCCGGCTTCGTCAACGCCGGCGGTTAATGCTGTGTTGGCCTCCGACATCATACTTCTGGTTCCAGACCAACGAACAGTCCAAAATTATCCTGTGAAATAACATGAAATTGAGCATCAGGATAGGCACCTGACCAAGCAACAGGTGTCTTTACACTCATTGGGCGCCACTTGAATTCATAAGCGGTTAAACGGCCATCACAATCCTCAATCCAGTCAATTTCTTGACGATCGTACGTCCTCCAAAAGTAATTGTTGGCAACCAAACCAGAATAGTGCTGGAATTTCAACCTCTCAGAAATGAGATAGTTTTCCCATAAAAAACCGACATCATTGCGTTGTTCCAGTGAGGCAAAATTGGCAATAATTGCATTTCGAATTCCATTATCAAAAAAATACCATTTACTACTTTTTGTCACTTCCTTTCTTAGGTTGCGACTGAATCCTGATAAAGGATAAAGAACAAAAATCTTTGTCAGCAGATTCAAATACCGCTCCACTGTATTTTTTGACATACTTAATTGACAGCCCAGTTCTTCCAGCGATACTTCGGAACCAACCTGAAACGCAATTAGCTTTAACAAATTGAACAAATTACCTGCATTTCTGATACGTTCGAATGTCAGGATATCCTTCATTAAATATGAATTAACCAACTCACGCAAATAGCCTGCTTTCTCCGTCAGTGTGTCTATGGATAATAGCTCTGGCAAATTGCCATATACCAAACGGTGTCGCAAGTTATCCAGTCTGTCTTGAGGAAGTGTATCTAATATCAATTCCTGCTCAGATAATGGAAATAACTTGACAGTTGATTTACGGCCGGTCAACGGTTCCCCTGTTCGATCAGTAATATCAAAGGCTGATGAACCAGTAATGATAATTTTAAGGTGGGGAAATGAATCCACCATCAATTTCATTATTCGACCAATTTGCGGTATGTGTTGAGCTTCATCTATGACTAACAAATCTGCTTTCCCCAAAATATGGTGGTAATGCTGTGCTGTACGACGCTGCAGCATTTCTTGTACAGCAAAATCCTCACCATTCCAAAATAAATAGTTACCTTTCCACTTTTTGACAAACTCCTGAAGCAATACTGTCTTCCCTACCCGACGGGCACCAACAAGAACTACGACCTTTCCAGGTTGTATTCGGTTTACCAATATCTCCTGTGCTGTTCTTTCTACATACATAATAATACCGTCTGCGTGTTGACGGAATTTACATTAATATTGGTATATTGCAAGGTAATATTTTTAAATAGCTGACATTAAGCGCCTGTTTCATTGTCTGAACCCAGATTTCCTTGATTTATCGATGAACTTGATTTCTCCTTTTATTTTCAAATCATGCTAATCCTCTAATCTTATTAATCAAGGTTCAGATATTTTTATTACAACCACCAATCGAAAATAGAAAATTGTCAATTGTCAATAAAAAAGGTTCAGACACCCTCGCTGGTTTCCATTCTATCTTTACTGGCCGGCTTCGTCAACGCCGGTGGTTAATTTAGTTACAGCCATTTATTGTCAATATTTGTGCCAAGTCGCAAGCCCAAGTTTCCACTTCTTTGATGCTCACCTGCTCGCTCGCTGTGTCAGGCGGACAGGCTTCGAGGGTGCGAGCGGCAAGCCTTCTCAATTGCCTTAAGATCGTCAGAGGACAGGCGCTGTTGAGCTATTTCAAAAAGCTCGCTTTCCTCGAAACGAATATGTCGCTCGAGTATCTCACCAAACTGCTTTAATGCTGAAGGCGAACGTGCCGATTTATCACTGATGCTATCGCGTAAAATCTTATGATCCTCATTGAACCTTTCGATTAACTCCACTTCCCCAAGGGTCACTAAAGGTGGAGCTATATACTCTTCCTCAATTCAAAAGTGAGGTTCCAATTCATTCTGGAATTTCCTTTCTATTTCCTCCCAAACATGTGCAGCAGAAAAGTCTTCATCTCCATCTCCCGCAAGACGTGCCCGACGTGCTAAGACAAGACCATGGTGGTGGTCCTCCGACAGCTTACGAAGTTCAGGTATGCGTTTCAAAGATGACATAATTGATTAACAATCATTGATGAGCGGTCGACAGCTCGGTAAACCTGCCGGCGTGTAGGCGTGTAGGCGACGGTCAAGTTGAACCACTTGTCAAACAGTTGGTCTCTATGCTACTCCAGTGAAATTACGATTTTTTCGTTCTTTTTGTGTTCCTCGACCTCCACAAGCGTCCCCTGTATCTCTGGGTTCTGCGAGAGCTTGATCAACTCATCGAGATCAATACCCTTATCTTGAAGTGCTGCAGCCGCCTGCTTAGGAATTAACTTGGATGCGACATTAAGGACGCTTCCTGGAATAGTGACAGTAGTATCCGGCTGGGCTTCGCCACCCTTAAACACTCGAATCTTTACATCAGCCATGATTTCCTCCTTACTAATTTCTTTTCTGTCAAACAGTATCAATATGAGGAAACTTTTTACTCATATCACCCTTACCTCTTAATTGACAGAATAATGCGAGGCTATTCCTCCGAAGGTCACGTAGGACTCCTTGACAGGAGAGACCCTTTGGGTCACAAGCCACACGCTCGCCTACTGGCTGAGATGCTTCGCATTCTTTCAGAGATATTCAGTACCCCTGCGTCTCACAACAGCAGTCGTCCACCACTTCAACATTGTCAAGGTCAAAGTCCTCACCTTCGAGTTTGTAACGAATGCAGGCTCCTATCTCTATTTCAATCTCTTCGATTTCGGCTAACTCGAGAACATCTGCTGCTTCGACATACTTGAACAGGAACCCTTCATCCGGTGTACCGCCGCAGTCGTCACAACCAGCAGTATCCTCGCAACCGAAAGTATACAACAACGCCAAGGAAAAGATAGTTGCCTGAATTGTTTTCCTCACAAGAACCTCCTTATTAATTCTTGGGAATGACCAGGATGGGACAATCTACATTATTGACAATACCTTCATCAACAGAATCCATGAAGTGAGATTTGAAAGTACTCATCTTGCGATGCCCGAGTATTAAAAGGTCTGCACTCTTCGCTGCATCAGAAATAGCTGTAGCCGTATTTTCGCTCTCAAGAATCAATATCTTGATTTTTTCGGCCAAATCATTAAAGCCGGACGAGCGGAACAGTTCTCTCACATTTTCCTCAAGAATCTCCCGTCCGGGCATATCCATCATCATGCTCATCTCACCTGCGTGGGGATCATTGACGTGAATCACTGTCAATTTAGAACCGGGCGTTTCCACAATAGCCGCCGCCTCACGAATTAGGCTCTCTTCAGCCTCTTCTACAACCAGAGCCAGCATTACATTCTTGTAGTATTTGTTCACAGTGTTCTTCTATCCTCCAATATGTTTTTCGAGAAATTCCTCCATAGCCCGGTAAAAGTCAAACCGGTTTTCTTCATTCCTGAATCCGTGACCTTCATTCTCTTTCAGCAGATATTCGTACTCGATTCCCTTCTCTTCCAGCGCTGCAACTATCTGATCTGACTCTGCCTGCTTCACTCGTGGATCGTTGGCGCCTTGAGCTATAAGGAGCGGAACCTTAATATTATCCACATGGAATAAAGGCGATGCTTCTTCCAGAATTATCTTGTCATCCTCCGGGTCTCCTACCATCTCGTAAAACATCTCGCGGTACAGCTCCCAATAAGGTGGAAATGATGCTAAGAGAGTGAATATGTTTGAAGGACCTACGTAATCCACACCGCAGGCATACAAATCCGGAGTGAATGTGACGCCGGCCAGAGTAGCGTATCCACCGTAAGAACCACCATAGATGGCTACACGGTCGGGATCACCAATTCCTTCATCAATCAACCACTGTACTCCGTCAGTGATATCATCCTGCATGGCTTTGCCCCACTCCTTGAAGCTCAATTCCCAGAACTCTCTGCCGTAACCGGTACTTCCACGGAAATTCATCTGCAAAACAGCAAAACCTCGGTTAGCCAGGAACTGAGCTTCTGAATTAAATCCCCAGTAGTTGCGAGCCCATGGTCCCCCGTGAGGATTGACTACGACGGGAAGATCCTTGGCCCTCCTACTCAAAGGGAGAGTCAAGTAGCCGTGGATGGTCAGCCCATCTCGTGATTTGTACTCGATTGGTTCCATTGTGGCCATCTGCTCTTCATTCAGCCAGGGACTGATATCCGCTAACTCAAGGAATTCATCAGTAACGCGGTCGTAGAAATAGTATTTCCCCTTCGTCTTGTCGGTGAAGGTTCGAGCAAGAACTTTGGTCTCGTCCTTACTGAAATCACTGACTCGAACCTCAACATCAGGTAAACGCCTTTCAAGTTCTTTCTGCAAATCTTCACGTTCCTCATCGAAAAATTCATAGGAAGTCTTTGCCTCAGTATAGCGGACCCCTGTCAGTACCTTCCGCTTCTTCGAGTACATAAGCCCATATACATCTACTTTAGGATGCTCGAAGATAAGATCTCCTTCAGTGGCAGTTGCAAGATCAAACTCGAAGATGGCCGTCTTGTCCCTGCCCCGATTAGACGCCACATAGAGATTCTGATTATCAAACGTAAAGAACAGAGGGTTGAGGGTCTCCTTAAAGTCTGTGGTAACAATAACCCGGAAAGTGTCATCTTCAGTCTCGCGGTATAGGATGCTTTCGTTCACACCATCAGTAGTCATGGCGATACGCAGCTTTTCGTCGTGATCGGTCATCCAGCGGGAGATATTACCGGGATTCTCAGCCACCAGATCCAGTTCGCCGGTGTTCACATTCAGCTGGTAGACGTCGTGGAGCCTTGGGTCGCGCCGGTTCAGGCTCACCAGGATGTGATCGGGATCCTCCTCCAGATCATCCACAAAACGTGCCTGCACTTCATCAAATGGTGTCAAAACCTTATCATTGGAACCATTGGCATTAACAGCATAGATTCTCCAATTCTCATCACCTCCTTGATCCTTAGCGTAAGATAGTCGATCGTTCCCAACCCACAAATAACCGGCAATGTCCCGCTCCGTGGAGTGTGTAACGCGAGTAACGTCATCGGAACCTATTTCACGGACATGAATATTCATCCGGTCCTCCCACGGCTGCATGAAGGCCAGCTTGGTTCCGTTAGGGGAAATCTGGAATCTGCTCATGGTGGGATTTCGAAAGAAATCTTCCATGGGAATCTGCGGTAGAGGATCTTCCTGATCCCTTAAGTAAAATCCGTAATAAACCAATCCACCGATAATTATCGCAACAATAAGAGCTTGAAGTTCTTTTCTCATTTTTTCCTCAACTGTTTTGTATTAGCACATGATAGAAACAGAATAGTGTTTATGAAGTCTCCTCACAACAAGGAGAATATACTCTGGAATTGAGAGGATATCCAGAAATGAAGGAACGGGATATTCAGTGGCAGAGGGCAGTAGCAAAGGTAATAACAGTCCGTAGTCCGTTGCTCGTAACCGTCACTGATTCCTGAACGGGTAGGTGAAGTGACTTTTCAATGCTGTCACCGACTCCTCATACTTCGGGATAATGCAAAACAATGTAAGAATCCAATTACTACTCACCAATTACCTGTCACCGATAACCAGAAGCAGCCAAAATGTTAGATATTATTTCAAGAATACCATTTTACGCACAAACCGGTGTGATCCACTTTCCATCATAACAATATACAAACCTGAGCTTATAGGTTTTCCCGCATCATCAGTGCCGTTCCAAATTACAGTCCGATACCCCGGCTCCTGCACACCGCTCACCAACGTCTTCACTCTGCGTCCCAGAATGTCATATATCACCAGGCGAACATGGGCTACTTCCGGTAGATCGTATCGGAGCGTGGTAATGGGATTAAAAGGATTTGGGTAGTTCTGTCTCAGGGCGAAGACATCCGGCAGGGAAGCCACACGATCAATATCCATACCTTCCACAGTCAATAAGACCTGCACCACTTCGTCAATGATCTCAGCCGCAGTAATGTGTACTTCAGCATAGTAGTCCCCCACTTCCATCTCTTCCGCTGATAAAGTTGCCACAATATCTTCTGATTCACCAACGGCCAAAAATCCCTCCATAGGATCCAGCGTCAGCCACTCCGTTCCAGCAATACCTTCAATAACCACATCATCGATACCCCAACCGTAGGCCCAATTGCCGCTGCAGTCAGAGTAGTGGAAGGCAATCTTCATCGTACTGGCGCCACCAGCATAGCTGCTCAAATCGTGTGATATTTGAGTCCATTGCGATGAGACATCCATTTCAATGGACTGATAACCTCCACCATCCACACTAATGAGAATTTCTGCCTCATCAGAATAATCTGATGATCCGCAGCCACCTTCAGTCTGTGGGAAATAACTCTGGAAGGTTAACTGAATATCTCCACCGGAAACATCGAATTCCGGCGAGGCAAGATAGGCATCCGCAGACATAGCCCCGTTGCCGGCTGCATCATCATTGATATACGCAAACACACCATGATCAGGGAAGATCAGGTATTGAGAGGAAGCTTCGTCAGCATCACCAACTTCCCAGGGAGTCCCGTTTGTCGCATCACTTTCATCAACATAGGGACCAAAACCGTCCTCAAAATCGTGATTCTCCAGGGCTCCCCCACCTCCAACTTCAATAATGTAATCATAATCCACTCCACCCGAGTTGGTGATAGTAAAGGTGTGAGTGGATACTTCATCTTGCGAGAGAGTGTCACTGATCTCAGAGATGGAGACTTCCATAGTCGCAGCCTCAGCTGCTGACCCGGAAAGGGTGATCGTCACTGTGGGTTCGTCAGTATCGTCACTTTCGATTGATAGAGATCCCATATAATCCCCCGTCTCATTGGGTGAAAATGTCACAGTAATTGTTACAACCTCAGAGGGAGTTATTTCAAAGCCCTCCGCCAGATCAGATTCAAAAGCACCTCCATCATTAACGTTTACTGATGAAACATAAAGAACATCCGTTCCATCGTTAGCAACTTCAATTTCAAGAGAGCTGGAATCTCCTATGTACACAAGTCCAAAATCGAGTGAATCCGGAGAAACTTCAATCTCTGGTTCGCCTGTCACTGTCAGTGCTACAGGAATTGTAACCTCGGTATTCAGCGGGTCATTGGTCGAGATTACCGCATCAGCAGAGTATTCTCCTGCGAAGAGATTCTCAGCGTTTAATGCCACTAACACATCCATTGATTCTCCTGGATCAACCGTTCCTTCCACAGGATCAAAGGAGAGCCAGTCACTTACCACGTTGGAGTACATAGTAGGCTTATAGATGGACATAATTGAGTGCGAACGTTCACCCTGACCGATGGAAAACTCGTACATACAGGCATCATCGGTGTAATCCATGAAGTTATGGATAGGGTCGTCTCCTGGATCACTAGGGCAAGAGTCGGTCCCCTCTGGACATCCGAAGTTAGGTGATGCTTCGTAGGGAGTGTCATCAACCTCATCACCTGGGTAGGTGCATCCGTTCTGGAATGTGTGGTACAATCCCACAAAGTGACCTACCTCGTGTGTACCGGTGTCACCTTCGTTGTAAGGATAGCTGGAGCCTCCGGGAACCGACGAGTAGAGACAGACAACACCGTGCATGTAACTCGATTCGGAATAGAACCATGGGAAAGTCGCGTATCCCAGCAACCCTCCTCCCAGGTTGCATAGATAGAAATTCAATGTAGTTGCTGGATCTATGGCAAGGGTCGATTTCATAGCTGTCTCATTTGCATCACCGGGGGAATGTGTTGACCAGGCTGTATTGTCAGTGCGGTCTATACTGGCCAATTCGAACTGATATCCCTGATCAGAAAAAGCCTCTGTTAGAACGTCAACCTGAGCTCGAATATTGTCATTCGATACATCCCATTGACCACTGTTGCTCCTGACGACGTGCACAGCTACTGGGATCAGGATCATATCCCGCCGCTGGTATCCTCCGGCTTCGATCCAGTCTTCAATATTCCGCTGTATCATCTCTATTTGATCCGTCATAGGAGAAGGCGTTCCACAGCGGATACCTTCAATATCCTCACCCTCGGGACCCTGAAACATTATATCAGGATACAGATCAACACTGCCTTCGGGAGCGCTGAAGTGTGGTTTGTGGACATTCATTCTCTGCGTCACGGGTAATTGAACTTCTGTCCTATCTCCTATAGCAATGGAAAATTCGAGGGGGGTTCCCCCTATATTGCTGATGGTCAGAATCTGGCTGCCTGTTTCACCAGCTTCCAACGTTTCAGCTATAGACCCGGGAGAGAGGGATATTGCCGGCGGCGTAACCGGAAGCATTGCGAAAACCCACTGTCCTGAACCTGCATCCACATCGTTGGCGGTAACTAAGAAGTTATCTCCGTCTACGACTATACTATCCCAGGCAGTCCATTCTGTATCGTAATCAGGTCTAAAAGCGATGGTGATTCGATCCATATCTGCATAGCCATCTACAGCAGGATCGTAAGTGAATGTAATGAAACCCATACTGGTATTCCGGCGGGTATCATAGAAGATCTCCCAGTACCGGCTATCCAGAATGCTCTCAAGTGTGGAATCTACTCCACTTATGATCATACCGCCGGTTATCTCCGCTGCAGTAACCCTGGCCTCTGTAGATGCAGTTCCGGCACCATTTACAGCGTAGGTCATGGAACTGTAGTTGATACTGACATCTGTTTCGGTGAAGACCTGATCAGTATCAAAATCGGAGGAACTGATCTCTTTCACTTCCCAGTCGATATCGGATGGGTAATTAGAAACCGAGTTGTCAACAAGAATCACCTTGGGGCTCAACCAGTAGAGAGCTGTATGATCTTGTGCCAATGTAATTTCTTCCGCCTGGAAGGCAAACTCACTCTGGGAATAGACAGGATCGGTGAGCGTGGTCAAGTCGTATCCTTCTGCCCCCTCGGAAATCGAATTATACAGGGTATCTCCTGAATAAGCTTGTATGCG
Organism: uncultured bacterium; assembly: GCA_964534955.1. Lineage (GTDB taxonomy): Bacteria > Fidelibacterota > Marinisomatia > Marinisomatales > UBA2128 > UBA2128. Next base: position 5,909 of record CAZHRR010000035.1, on the reverse strand, counting down.
GTAGTGTTCCATAGGGTATCCGGTGAAAGCGTATCCATACTTGTATTCACCTATGTTTTTCACCTCCACTACAAAGTCATCTGCTGTACCGTCAATGTTATCGTAGTCCCAGAAACTGGCATTATCGTCATGATTACTGTAATAGGTCGCCAGTGTATTGTCAGCACTGTTTCGCAGGTAACGGAACGGTTTGATGGTCACAGTATCACTGCTTACGTTCGTGAATTGAAAAGATGGTGTCCATTCCACATAACCGCTACCGAGGTTCGGACTGGGGTCTTCAAGCCTGTAGCCAATCCCGCCGACAACATCAATGTTATTGGCTTCATCTTGATATCGGAGGATAGTATGCCATTCATCATCAGATGCCCCGTCGAAAGTCCAGTCTTCGAACCGGGCTGGAATGAAAAACCCAGTATCAACAGGCGCTGCAGGATCCACACCATCCCACATTCCTGCATTGGTACCGTTAACTTCCAGAGGATTTCCGTCGTTAAATACCAGAAATGAAGTTGCATACTCGTACCAGGTGATGGGAGTTTGACCAGCAGCGGTTCCCACGGTGTAATCAGTAACTACGCCGGTGGAGTCGGTAGTTAGTGAACTTCCGGTAGGACCCGCAGTCGTCAAGATAGCTGACTGATTATCTTGTCCAGTCAGAATTGAACCTAGTAACAATACTAATGTGATAGACCTAATCATAAGCTTCATTATTGCCCCTCTAATTCCCTGTTATTCCGTTTAATTTCCGTTAACCTGTTTATTTTATATCCTATGGCAATTGTAATGTTAATAATCGTGAAGTACAAGCCACATGAGCAGTTTCGGACTAAATGGCTTAGGCGAAGTGATATACATCACTTCAGCAGTACGGCTTTCTTTGTGATAGAGTTATTAGATGAGGTAAGCCTGATAAAATAGATACCGCTGGGGTGATCTGATGCATCCCAATTAACTTCATACTTACCTGCTGCCATACTAACATTTGTCAATGTTTCAACTAACCGTCCGGTGATATCATAAATCTGTAAAGACATATCTGCAGCCAGTCTCTTTGATTTGTCTGAACCAGTAGTCATTGCAGAGCCATTAGGAATTGTAAAACGTATAGTCGTTGTTGGGTTAAATGGATTCGGATAATTCTCCAATACCATAGTTGATGGAATCTCATCTGATGGGTCCACTCCTGCATCTTCAAGCCCAAACTGCTGATCTTTGAACTCCCACGCCAGGTGCAGCGGCCACTGGTCGTCGAAATGGGGGCTGGGAATTCCCTGCCAGTTGATAAAACCGCTCTGCCCTGGGGGGAGGATATTTTCGTCGCGAATGGCATCCCCCTGGAACTCGAATGCTTGTTGGTAAGTCCCATGAGATCCTATATTTAAAGGTGTAGCCTTCAAATCGTTATAGGAAACCTGAGAGATGGGACCAATGTAATTTTTAATATATGATACATGGTGGGTTCCCACCCACGGAATGTTGTCGCCATTGTTCCACCATGAGACCGGCTTATTATTCCAGTTGGCGAAATAATCCTGCTGAGTACCATCCGCTTGAGGAAGATCTTCAAAGGGAATGAGTCCTCCCCACTCCTCAGATCCGTCCCCTTTATGAGGAAGACGGGGATCCACGCCATCGGTACGATCCTGGTAGAGACCGAGATGCCAGTACTTAACAATCTGATCCTGATCGGCATAGTTCATATTAAATCCCATGACAAAATTATCAGCGGCTGTCTGCTCAAACTCCTCAAGCGAAGTCACCTTCCAGCTGTCATAAAAGAACTGCATAGTTCGGAGTTCCTGCTCACGGAAGGTTGCTTTATATGCGAAAAGTTGATGATTCTCCAAGTCGCTGTCTAGAACCGGTCCGTGGATAGTCCGGTAGTGGGTAAAAATGTCCTCCATTCCGTACTGTAAGGGGATGGTATCAGTGATGGCTTCAACATCGAGCCACTCACTATTATACCAATATTGTGAGCCAGCAGCATCTCTGGTAGAATCAATATATGTATCAATGTTATCGCTGATTGCGCTGGTCATAGTCCAGCCGTGATGCTCCGTGTGGCCTATGATGACTCCAGGGATGCCTGCAATGGACATCCCGCCCACGTGCAGAGTAGGACACATGAGTTCCACTTCATTGTTAATCTGCGGAGAATCCTCCTGCGGCGTTCCCATCTGAGGACAGCCTAACAGCATGACGTTTCCCGAAGCACTCTTTTCCGGGGTCGCCAAGACTGCAAAGCTGCCGAATGTACCTGGTAGTCCGGCCGAGGCACGCAGCTCTTCCAAATGCTCTCGATGTTTGATAAACTCCTCGATAACTTCATTTCGGACTGTTATTCCTGAGTACGTCCAACTCTGCTGTGCAGCGGTATCACCTCCTTCGATGGTCGTCGGTGCTGAGGGATCATTTATGGGGCGGTTGGTGTCAAACCACTCCTGACCGTAATTCTGCAGTTCCCACAGCCGGTCAAGTTCTTCTCCACCAAATGCGCCGAAGTCCCAAGTCATGTAATACAAAACTGAAAAGGTGTTATAAACTGTCCACGGCTCCATGTCAATATTGAGAAGGATTAACTCTAAAGGTTCTAAGTAAGGGTCTGCAGCCACACTATCTAAATATGTATTGATACCGGAACTGTAAGCCTCGAGCATATCCTGCAGTTCTTCCGGGAGTTGATTGAACTGTTCCTGTTTCTCAGCAGGAGTATATCCGATAGTTCTCCGATACCTGTCCCATGCAAGGTAATCTGATCCGAGAACTTCCGAGAGTCTTCCCTCTGCTCCGCGGCGATTGAATTCCAACTGTACAAGCCGGTCCTCAGCTACGGCATATCCCTGACCGAAAAACAGTCCCGTCTCAGATTCACCGAAGATATGAGGCACTCCATACTCATCCCGGTGGATGGTGACGTTTGTACCGTCGGGAGCAGTTAATACAATATCCTCAGCAGTTAGAGTTGACAATAGAATAACTAAAATGAAAAAGATATCATGTTTTCTCACAGTTAATCCATTTCCATTCAATCTAATAGGCATTATCTCTTTTGCTCCTCCAACATTATTTATATTTTTTCTTCCTTCCCCTTCGGGTATTGATCAGTTATCAAGTTATTCAACTCAAGTTTCGCATATGAATATCTCCTTCTAATCCATAGCCTAGTCCTTTAGGTCTAGGGATATGAATGAACACAAATGCTGATACGCCGTTCACGGCGTTACTCCATGATGTTTCAATAAATCATTTAATTCTTC
>CAZHRR010000035.1:0-2605 GCA_964534955.1 uncultured bacterium | reverse complement strand
AAAATTATTTGAATTAATCCAATGAGATGATTCACCTTTTATTAAATTGGCAATATCGGATGGTGCTTGAGTTGGTTTCAGTCCTGTGAGCAAATGTACGTGTTCCATCTCACCGTTGACTGTATCTACATAAATGTCATTTTCTTCACCATATTCTTTGAAATGAAATATCATGTTTCGTGTTAATTCCTTTGTAATAATTCTTCCCCGTTTTTTTGTTGACCAAACAAAGTGCATCCAGATTTTATGATATGTTTGCATTGTTATTTACCTCGTTTAAAAGGACGTAAACGCCCTCCCCATTTTGGGTGATTTCTCTTTACCCAGCCCTGTGCACAGCATCCTGTGGAAAGGACTGGGCCATCGATTATCTGTCTTAATCTCATAGGCTAATGATGTGCGAAACTTAAGTAATTTACTTCTCCCAGATCAAACACGATTAGGTTAGTACATCCTTATCACATTTTCGTTCTTGCTCCACTCAGCTTCCCTCATTCGGTATCTTATTTCCCTCTTATGATGATATCTTTAAGAGATCGTTTTGGAACATGATGAATGTCCCTATCATCTCGCCAGTATCGAATATCTTCATTCGGACCCAATGGATCCAGTACTACTGTTTCACTCGGTTTACCCAGGGCAATCACCAGTTGAATTTCGTATTGATTAGGAATTTTGAGGATGTCTCTCAGTATGTTCCTTTTTATTGAACCGATCATACAGCCACCGAGTCCCTTTTCAACAGCGCTCATTAGAATGCTTTGTGCCGCAATCCCTATATCGCAGTAGTTGTAATTGCTTATAGTAACTTCTTTATCCAAGAGAACGATGATATATGCTGATGGTCGTTCTCCTTCAGCAGGTCCAGGCCAATCTTTTAGATAACCTGCCCATCCAAGTAAAGGAAAGATGGAAGCATTCATCTCTGGTTCCCAAGATAGTAAGTATTTCAGAGGCTGAAGATTTTTTGCAGAAGCAGAGAGCCTGGCGATATCTACAAACTCTTCCAGGGTTTTCTTATCAATTTGGACTTCCTGATAAAATCTTCGGTAACTCCGGTTCTTACGAATCAGGTCCTTAATCATCAATCTAAAGCTCCTAATAAAAAATTGTTCATTGGCAAGATTGGAAAATCCAACAATCAGCAACAGTGCTGTGATTATTAGTAGTGCGTGTTAATTTTATTTTGCTCCTAAACATCATTCAAGTCTCAACATACAATAAGCAAAACTGTTTAATAACGGAATCTAAATTTTACTCACTAGAATTACATTACAAGACGAATGCCAATTTGAAATGAAGTCCCCGGCACTTCCTCAAGAGGAGTCCCTGCGGGACAAAGTGCTGGGCAATTAAATACACTTCTAACTCCTTATCATTTAATCCAATACAATCTCAATTGATTGACTTACAAAAGTGGTATAATCTGTAAAATATCCCACTGACATAAGAACAGTGTCATACCTCATCGTCCAAACGGGACCAAACATTGTATTCACTTCACCTTCCGAATTACTGTAACTACAACAATTTATCGTTGGGACTTCCATTCCACCAAAATAAGTTACATAAACTGTATCAAGTCCAATATAGGTAGGTGATTCCCACGGTTCATCACAATCACCATGATAACAGTTCCAAACATCTATAATATAACCCACAGAGTCACCCAAAACCCAGTAATGACTTGAAGTCCAGTTGAATTTAATGTTTTCTAATGGTTCTCCGTCTCCGTATATGTGACCAGAAATCCTGTGGAGACTTTGGAAACGGGTAGAGTCTAATTGTAAGTGGTAATATCCGTTAGAATCTTGATCTAATCGTGGTTCAAGGTGGAATACAACTTCTACCTCATCCTCATTCTTATTATTTGTGAGGTCTTCACAAGAGATTAGTAGGAGAAGGAGAATGAAATAGTAGGGTTTTGTTCTCATTTCAATTTCTCTAAATCCGCACAATGTCGCCTTTCATGCGTTTCTTACGGGGTTCCAGAAAATCCTTCTTCCAAACATGCAACGTATGCTGGCTTACTCCCAAGTCACGGGATACTTATGCGGCACTTTGATGTTTTTCTAAAATCAACTTAACTGCTTATACCTTAAAATCACGATCATAGGTCCTTCTACTTTGTGTCGTTTCCATTTTACTCCCTTTCAACTTAATCAGGTTTAAAAGCTGCTTAACTTCATGTACACTTTTTATACTAAGTCCATCTTTACTCTCGTGAAATTTCTAAAAGTCTAATATTGTTTAGTACGTTAGAATTCATTTCGTTTCTTGCACTGTTGTAAACTTTGTTGATTAGGGAATTAACATGATCTATTTCATAAACTTGATTACAAATTTCTTGAGCTGTAAGGATATTGTCATTTTCTAACGCAGAATAAAGAAGATCTGGAAGAAAACCACTAAATTTATTTTGTAATGAGACAGGGAAATCAACTTTGAAAGAATCAATGATTTTTCTATCTTTTTTTAGTTTTTTATATACTGCATAATAGGGGTAAACCCCAAGTGGATTTAATACGTACCTATTCCACGATGCATATGTGGCTCGTTTCAATTCGAAGTCGAGTGGCTCTGACTCATCATTTCGCACAATACT
>CAZHRR010000034.1:0-19725 GCA_964534955.1 uncultured bacterium | reverse complement strand
AACACTGTAGAACCAGTCCCAGAAGGGCTTAATTTGAAGTGAGAAATGTTAGTAAACTGGTTAATGTTACTACAGTTAATACAAACTTAATCAAGTGTTTAGGCATTCTTATTACTCTCCTTATTTTGGCAGTTCTTATTGGTATCCCCTTACCACGATGGCTTTACCTAAAAGGGTTTCTCCCACAAATACAGCCATTTTTTCTGTTACATCTACTCCCCAAAAAATACGATCCTCCTCCATGAACTCTTCATAGTTGTGCCAAGTGTTCCCATTGTAATGGTATACAGTGCCCTTCTTACCAACTACAAAGATCTGATTTTCCATCACACCTTGAATTTCATTCGGGAAACCAAATGTATAGTTAGGTAAATCCCACCGCCGGGGAACTACCAACCGGGCGTACCTAGGAGAGGCCTTTGAAGACCTAAATATACCCCAAGAGCCAATTACCCATAGACTATCCTCTCTTGAATTTGTCCATATCCCGCTTATACTTAGTAACAACTGATCTGTTGGCAAAGTGGTATTAGGAATAGTGTTATTACGTTCATACTCAGTATGCCAAATACTACCATTATAGCTTAGTATCACCGACTCAGATAATTGATAACCAGTAGCCCAAAAATCCTCTTGAGGAGTACCAATTACACTTTGTAAATCTATCTCTGTCCCGCTCTCCATCCTGACAAATCCAATCCCGTCATAGTGAGCAATACTCCCGTTATTACCAACAAAGTACACATCATCTAAAGAACTTCCCCATATGGTTTTTGCCTGACCAATACCATAAGATTCCCAATCACATTCCCATTTCTTTGAGAATAATAAACCATCAAAAAAATAAATATAACATCCATCACTAAACCATATTTCATTTTCACTAAAGGCATATATACCGTCAAAATCAACGACCCTATCTATAAGTATAAATTCCCACTCACTCCCATCCCAATGTGCCGTATTGTAGGTTCCGCTGTCAGTCTCAATATATCCCACCACCCATACGTTATTCTCATCTATAATGGCTACATCCATCAGATAACTGCCATAGTTTCCCATCGTATCTATCTCCCACACAAATTCATGGCTGGTAGTATCCAAGAGGCATTGGGTCTCATCTTCATTCCAATGATAGCCTTCTTCACATTCACAAGTGCCGTTAATTTCAATCTGGTGAACTCCGCATTCAAACTCGTTGTCTGGGGGTCCTGGGCAGGAGGTGGTTAGGAAAAGGCTCCCACCAATAAAAAGTCGAGTAATGAGGCTTAAGAGGTAGGTAGCACTTCGGTTTTGACCAGCTTTGTCTTGTATTAGCGGCAAGCTCATCTGTCTCCTTAGATCATATTCAATGCATTAGATAAAATCATAGTTATTCCTAATAAACAATTTGTAAAAGTAGTTAAATAATTCTTTTCGACAGTAACACAGAAAGGTATGAATGTCAAGAATTATTTCACTCCCGGTTTACTATGATTAAAACGCACATTCCACTACAAACATCTAAGCTTGCTTCATTTCTGAATTTTTCCCATATTCGCATCAATAAACTCGCGGGAGCCGGCCGGAATGAATACAAAAAACGGGAATACCAGCAAACCAGTCGTAGGAATTGCTCCCTGCTACTTCCCAAGGGAAAATCGCATGTGGCATATGTCTAAAGAGGCCTACAGCCACTGTGTCTGGGAAGCTGGCGGCATTCCTGTAATCCTCACCTACCCTAACGGCCACGGCGACATCACTGAAGCCACTGATGCCATTGATGCTCTTCTCATGATTGGTGGACCGGATCTTCCAATTGAATATTACGGCGGCAGTTCCTATGACTTAAACGGAGAACAGCCTATGCACTCCGAGAGAGTGAAATTCGACCGCCATATCTTCCAGTCGTGTCGGGATACAGGTAAGCCGATTTTAGGTATCTGCGCCGGATTGCAGCACATTAATGTGATATACAACGGAACGCTTTACGAAGATATTCCCACTCAACTCCCTGGGCATATTGACCACGGCGCCTACAAAGGTGATCCAGTCACTCATCCGGTAGAAATCAACAGTACAAGTCTCCTCATGGACATTACAGGTAAGCCAGCCGTTCCCGTCAGCAGCACACACCACCAGGGAATCCGAAACCTTGGAGAAAATCTGAAACCCACCGCTTGGTCCAGCGACGGCCTCATTGAAGCAGTTGAACCGGTGAATGGCGAGGGAAGATTTGTGGCTGTCCAGTGGCATCCGGAGTTGATGCAGGAAGATAAGCGTCAGATAAGACTCTTCCGCTGGATGGTGGAAGAGGCCGGGGATTGACCATTTATTATTTATCCTTCGTAGCATAGCGAAGAATGGATTTACGATTTTCTATTGAGTACTGACTGCTGCTTCTTTTAGAATATAGTACTGCTTCCGCCTCTCCGAGAATCTCCATGTCCACCCTCCGGTGTAACTGAATTAGCGCCGCCGAAGTAAAGATTCTTCTCTTCCCACCGCTGTACATTGTACCGCTGAGCCAGCAAATCCAAAGTATCCTCTGAACATCCCGGTTCAGCATCAAGGACGTTACCCTCAAGATGAAGCCGCGGCGCTTCCACAGCTTCGGAGATGTCCATCTTGTTACAGAGAACATTGATGAGCACCTGCACGATAGCAGAACGAATGCGGTTGCTGCCGGCACTGCCTGTTACAAGCACCGGTTTGCCATCCTCCAGCACAATTGTGGGAGCAATCATGGAAGAGATTCTGCGGCCCGGTTCGTATTGATGGAAACCTTCAGGATTGAGGTCCTCCTCACCCAGCATATTGTTAAGCATGATGCCAGTTTGTGGAATCATCACACCACCACCGGAACCGTTGGAAGTGGTTACACTGGCAGTATTGCCTTCCTTGTCAAGAATAGCCACATGGGTGGTTGATCCTTTACCTTCTGGCTCAACATTTCCTTCTACAGGTGAAGAGAGAATGTGCTGAAAGCGTTGGAGATACTCCTTAAAACATGGTCTGTCAGAAAGCTTTGTGAGGTTCGGTTCGTAAAGATGACCTTCCAGGTGGTTGCGACGCACGTCATTCGTTAATTCAAAAGCAACCGTTATCTCTGATGCAGCCACAGGACGACTCGCGGCGGAGCCAGATTCTTCCAGCAGGCGGAGAGTAAAATCGATGAGCATGCCGCTGCAGGCCGGGGGAGGATTCCCCAGCACGGTATAGCCGTGGAAGGGAGTCACTAACGGTTCTCGTTCAATGACCTCATAGTTCTCCAGATCGTCCCGCGTGATAAGCCCGCCAGGTGATACCGACTCTAACAACAGCTTAGCCACTTCTCCCTGGTAAAAAAGATCACTCCCCTCACGCCACAGCACATCAAGAAAGTCAGCAAATTGAGGCATCTCGAGCTGCATTCCGCCTTCTATCAGCTTACCGTCGCGAAAGAAGATTTGTTGACCTTCCTCCCGATAACCCATGATGGGCTCCAGCAGTGTCAACAGATATGCCTGTTTATCAGAGAGTGTGAATCCTTCCTTGGCGGCAACAATCGCTGGTTCAAGAACCGTCTGCAGCGGTAAAGACCCCAGCCTGTTATGTACATGAAGCAGTCCCTTAACCGTCCCCGGAACTCCAACTGATCCGGTACCAATGTGAAATTCCTGTACAGTTGTACCGAAATTCACATACACAGGGCCAAATGCCAAGGTAGAGTGATCAATCTCGCCGCTGGGTGTATCCACAAAGAAGTCAAACATCACTGGTTTCCCGGAGGATGGATAGGCATTCAGGAATCCGCCGCCTCCAGCGCTGGTAAGAGCCGGCTCTGCTACCATAGCAGTAAAGCACGCTGCCACGGCAGCATCATATGCGTTTCCCCCAGCCTCGAGAATAGTCCGGGCAGCATCAACGGTAATCTTATCTCCTGCAGCAATTACATTTTTCATGGCAAGCGTGTAAGACGTGAGACGTATCAGGCAAGGCGGAAAGTAAAGGGAGAGTGACGGGAAGTCAAGAGAATTGGCAAACTGAATAGCAATTAATTCTGGACAGTTTCATCAACAGTTCGCAATTTCCAACAGTCATGAATCCCAAACTCCTCCATAATCTCTCCTGGATTCCTCTTTTCCTTATCGGTCTTGCTGCCGTAGTTCTGGGCATCACGTGGATGATCGTGGATGAGCCGTGGCTCTTAGACCAGGCCGCTAATGAAGCTACTCTCCAGATCAGCTTCGAGGAACTCTTTGCCGGCGAACAGAATGCACGCCTCCCCGATTACCTCACCACCATCTACCGTTTCTTCGGCTTGTGGATATTGGGCATCGGACTCCTCATTTGCTCTTATGTACTGGTCACCTTCATGGGAACACCGCGAGCAAGGAACTCTATCTTGGGTGTGCTGGGTATTTTCCTGCTGCTGGTTCAATATCTCGCAATAACGAGAATCCCTATTTCACCATTTGTATACCTTATATACGGACTGATCTTCCTCTATTTTGTAAGTCTATGGGCGTCTATCAGTCTCAATAGGCAGGAGCCTATGTGATAGGAGAGCTGAGCTGCTGTTGTTGTTTGACCTGACATTAAGTGGCATTTAAATAGATCACAGCCGGACATCAAGACAGAAAAATACCCAGACCCTAATACTTTTTTGTTCTGTGGCTAAAGGAACTACCGCAGTAAAAGCAGTTTCCTGCTCTGACTGAAACGCTGGTCGCTTTCCAGTGAGACCACCTCAAAACGGTATAGGTATATACCTGAAGCGACACTCTTTCCTGTGGCGTCAGTTCCATTCCACCTGATATTCTGGTAACCAGCTGGTACCTCTCCGACAACCAACGACTTTATCTCTCTTCCCAACAGATCATATATAACCAAGTTTACACGGGAAGCTTCCGGAAGATCATACTGGATGTAGGTCGAGGGATTGAACGGATTGGGAACATTAGCGTGCAGAGCAAACTCTTCAGGTAGAGGCGAAGTCTGGGCAGCAGTTCTCCAAAGGGGATCTCCCCACATACCTCTATTCTGGGAAGGAGCTGACTCAACACCTCCGACAACAGTCGTAATATGATACTGAATCCACACACCACGGAACTTGTTGCTGAATGCAATAGTCTGGTCCAAATAACTTATTCCATTCTGAGGATTAGTTGTTAAACGGGTCCAAGGTTCTGAGCCAACTTTTCTATATACATGATAACCATCCAGATCGTTCTCATCTATGTTATCAGCATCCCAAGAGAGCAGGGGGTTAAGGCCGCTGGGAGTGATCTGAAGATTATTTGGCGGTGGAATAGTATGAATGCCGAGGGCTGTATAACCAAACGAAACATTTTCAGGTTCTGTCGGATAAAATCCTAAGTCATCCATTGGGTATCCATCATAGGGGTCAATTGTCCAGATATTGTATACATAAGTTTGAAGAGTTGCGCCAGAGGCTGTTGCAGAACCAGGTACAACTTTACACCAACCCATGCCAAAGTTAGGATCATCATTTGAATAACCTGTTGTTGCAACACCCCTACCCCAAACATAGGGAGTTATAGCAAAAGATTAAGGAAAAGTAACTGTTTCTCGTACTTCGTATCGTATTGCCCACCATTCACCATCCACAGGTAAATCCACACCATAAAAAGTAGTAAATCCTTCAATCGGTGCTCCATAAGTAGACCCATTATTTGCTGACCATTGGTTTAACACATAAGGGGACTGCAAGAAACTTAACGCCCGGCGGGCGTTGACGCGGCCATAACCATGCTCTTGTGTAAAGTTTTGTCCGTTCATTTCGGGGACTTTGTCCGCAGAGGCTCTGATAATCTGCGTGATATCATCATTATACAGATTGGCATTCTCAGATAGGAGCAGAGCTGCCATGCCAGTTATGTGAGGGGTAGCAACAGAAGTAAAAGCAGCGTAATGGTACCCCCCATTCCCTCCTGTGGTCCAAATATCGTCTGTACCATTCTCATTGCAATTAAATCCGTATTGGCCGCCACAGCCACCGGGCGCGACCACATCCAACCAATTGCCTGTGCTGGAGTAGAGCCCTTTGACGTCTTCCGGTGTCGTGCCACCAACCGCGATTACTATATCTTCGTATGCAGCCGGGTATTGTATGACGTTACCCTGTTGGTTCCCCATTGAAGCCACGAGAACGGTGTTCATATTATACGCATCGACAAACGCCTGCTGTACGGCAGAGGAGTTGCGACCTACCGGCATCAGTTTCCAGCTATTATTTACCACATGAGCGCCACGGTTCACAGCGCTATTCACAGCATTTATGAAGTCGGCATCACTTGCCGCTCCATAATCCTCATTGATTATTGCGACATTCCACGCTACTCCCGCCACCCCTATGGTATTGTTTCCCTGAGCGGCTGCTACTCCCGCGATGTCAGTACCGTGTGAAGAGTTGTCTCCTGCATCTCCCGTCACACGTCCTGCGAAATCGGCATGGTTCGTTCGCATGCCATTATCGACAATGGCAATCTTGATTGCACTCGAACCAGTCCTAATATCCCATGCCTCCGGCCCGTCTATATCCGCATCGGGTGTCCCGCCCCCTTGATCCGGGGCGCCCGTATTGTTCATGTTCCACTGTTTTGGAAAATCGTCATCGTCCGGTATGAATGGAGTTCCATCGGGTTCCCCTATCCCATTGATTTCAACATATATCACCTCGGGTCTCCCGGCTAGAGCCTCCACGAGGAAAGCGCGTTCTTGTGCAGTTGGCAACCGGACAAGATAGACATTAGACCAGTCCGTGAGCTCAACCATTTCTCCAGTTCTACTTACCCTGAAACGGTCCTGAGACTCAAAATCTGGGATGAGCCGCGACATTACCTCAATGTTGGCGGCCTGTAACACTTGGCGCAGTTCCATCGAGGGAATCTCGAAATCGTCTACAAGACCCTCGGTACTACCCGCAGGCGGTGAAACAGCCCCTAGCCGGTACATGACGATAATCTCACGTTCTGGATCGACGGAGGGACTTTGAACCCCGGGCTGAGCCATAAGGCTGGAAAAGTTGGAACTAACCGCTATACCCAATATTGCGACTATTCTGGCCATCACCCAACCCGGCCTGTTGATTGTTAATATAATACTCATAGTGTACCTCCTCTGGTTGTAATGTTTCGATGAACTTTCGAGTTTCCAATTTTTCAGGGAGCGGTAGCTGCCACATACATACGACCTCTTACGGCTTATTCCCAGGCGGAGAAAGTGAGTTGTCGAAGATTAGTGCCGCTGGTGTCTATGACCCATAGCTCTCCGTTGCCTGGTATGGGCTCGTAGGGGTTGCGCCGTGGAAACACGATCTGCTTTCCATCAGGACTAAAGGAAAGTCCCCACTCCCACCCTCCGGTCAACTGACGAAGGTGCGTGCCGTCGCTGTTCATGATCCAGATGGTGGCTGGGGGACCCCCCCTAGGCACGGATACAAACGCGATTTTTCTGCCATCGGGAGAATAGTGAATGTCATAATTGGAATAGTTCGGTTCTGATAGAAATCGAATTGACCTGTGAGTGTTTGTGCATATATCAAACAATTCCACTGTGTCACCCAGTGCAGCGCCATCTTCGGCCCACACCCTACGGGTATATAAGATTAGTGGGTCAAAGGGGTGCCAGCTAATTCCAAGACTAGAGACCCCGAGAAAGAGGAAACGCTTCTGGTTACCTTCTGTATCCATCAGCCACGTTCCGCAGGTGGAGGGCCCTTCGCAGTTGGTCCTCCTGTACGCGATCCATTGACCATCGGAACTCCAGGCCGCGGAGAAGCTTCGTGCTTCAAAAGTAAGCTGTCGAATGGTGGTTGTATCAATTCGAGGGGGCTCCAAGCTTGCCATCTCTAGGGTGAATATCTGAAAGTTGTTCCCCTCCACAGCGAGCATGCTTCCGTCCGGGCTCCATGAGGGCCTGTAGAAGCCATTTCCTAAAAGAGGTTGCTTTTCTCCCGTCTCAGCATCCACCAGCCAGATGCCCGGAAGTAGTGTGTCTATAACCCCGTCTTCATCAGTGTCGATACTATCGGTGTGATGGACGGCTATCCATCGTCCGTTAGGATGCCAGACTGGATTATCAAAATCGTAACGTGGTAGTTCAACAGGAGTTGAAATAACACCACTATCATCATTTGTAACGGTGTCGATATTGCATGTAATAAATAAAATGACTGAAAGGAAACTGGTGATTAGGAAAGTACTATTAGTAACTCTGCTAACCCATTTATGAAACAACTTACTTTTTTTACAACAATACATAACCAAAAAGGTAACAGACAGGATAGCTGAAAAAGACCTGAACCTCATTCCTACAATACTCCCTACGTATTATTGTTTAATATATACCCCCCCCCCATAATAAAATCAACACTTTTTCTTATACTATCTCTACACAATATTCATGGTCTTTAGAGGTTACACAACTATTAGATTTCGGGAGTATTAAAGTTTCCGCGTTTTGTATTAGATAACCTACAGTCCTCTTCAAAGCATGACACATAGAGCCTTGAGTACATGCATACTTGAAAATAGGAGTACTATACAGCAGTTACTCAGACAGCAGCAGTTTTTTCTTTTCTCCTGCTCAATCCTATTGCAGTCATCTTGCGGCGTATGTAAGCAAATACCTCCAGCAGAGGAAGGTCCTTGGGACAGACATCATCACACGCCATCATACCGATACATCCAAATATGCCGCTGTCAGTTGAAATCAGTTCAAACCACTCTTTCTCATCACGCTGATCTCTAGGGTCTACCATGAACCGTCCGACTCTGTTCAGACCGGCTGCTCCCAGAAAATCTGGGTACACCTGTGCAGTCGCGCAGCCTGCCAGGCAGCATCCACACTCGATGCACCGTTCTGACTCATAAATCTTGTTGGCTGTAGCATTGTCCATGCGCTCTTCTTCTGCCTGGGGATCAAATTCGTCCTTGGTGTGTATCCACGACTCAACTTGGTCTGCTATCCCACGGAACCATACTCCCGTATCCACAGAGAGATCTCCCAGCAGTTTAAAGAACGGCATCGGGTAGAGAGTGATGGTCTCCGGCAGATCAGATGTCAGCGTTCGGCACCCCAGGGTAGGGCGTCCATTTATCATCATTCCACAAGAACCGCAGATTCCTGCGCGGCAGACAAAATCAAACATAAGATCGGGAGCCTGCTGTTCTCTTATTAAATTAAGTGCAGTAAAGATGTTGAGGCGCGCAGTCTCTTCCAGTAGAAAGGTGTCAATCCGGGGTTCTTCATCATCGGAAGTAGGATTGTACCTGAATATCTCAAACGTGAGCGTTCTACCCATCACGAAACCTCCTTCCAAGCCTCTTTCGGTAAACGGGTCCCCGTAGGTTCAGCAGGGTTCAGCCGTCCTTTCGCTCTCTGTTCTTCGTCTACCCTGGAATTATAATCATCAATGCCGATCTTCATTGGGATCTGCTCTCCTCCTCCGTATCCGCGATCACCGGGAGGCAGATCGAGAATGCCTACCGGCTCATACTCAAATACCGGTTCACCGTAAGGATCCGGCCACCTGGCTAAGGTCCGGTTCAGCCAGTTGGCGTCATCTCTGGCTGGATAATCTTCACGTGAGTGAGCTCCCCGGGATTCTGTCCTGTTCAAGGCACCTTGGGCAACCAGCAGCGCCTGTTTGGCCATCCCCTCTATGCGCAAGGCAAATGAGAGTTCAGGATTCATCCCCGGCGCTTTTGACCTGACTCTTACGTTTTCCGTTCTCTTCACGAGATCCTGCAATCCTGTTACAGCTTTTTCCAATCCTTCTCCGGTTCGGAAGATGTGTACATGGGTCTTCAGGAGTTGAGAAATCTCATCCCGAAGAGTATATACATTCTCACCGTCAGTAGAGTTAAGCAGGCTCTCGATTTTCCCTTTCTCATATTGTGCAAATTCTTCTGCAAGAGTAACATCAGCCACCAAAGATGATTCCTTTGCATAGGCCGCTATCTGCTTCCCAACCACCATACCGGCAACAACAGTCTCTGCCAGAGAATTCCCGCCAAGTCGATTAAATCCGTGCATATCCCAGCAGGAAACCTCACCCAAAGCAAAGAGCCCTTCCATATTGTAAGTATGTCCATCTTTGTTCACACGGATGCCGCCCATGGAATAGTGTTGAGTGGGACGCACCGGAACCAGGTCTTTAATAGGATTTACACCGATGAAATACATGCAGATGTCATACACTTCCCGGAGTTTCGTCTTGAGGTGTGTTTCCCCCAGATGACGCAGATCCAGCCAGAGATGCTCACCATACGGGGACTGTACTCCCTTCCCTTTCAGCATATGCTCTTTCATTCTGCGAGAAACAACATCACGGGAGGCTAACTCCTGCTTTTCAGGCTCGTAGTCCGGCATAAACCTGTGTTCATCGACATCAAGGAGAGTCCCCCCATCCCCGCGGCATCCTTCTGTCACAAGGATGTCCGTGGGTACAATCCCGGTGGGGTGGAACTGGACAGCTTCCATGTTCGCCAGAGGGATTACCCCTGTCTGCAACGCCAGCCAGGAACCGGTACCTTCGTTTATTACGGCGTTTGTGGACTCGCCATAAATCCGTCCGTATCCGCCAGTGGCAATGACAGTGGCTTTCGACATATAAGCCAATATCTCTCCATCACGTAAAGAGCGAACTACGGCGCCAACACATTTCCCATTCTTGTGAATCAGCCGCAGCGCTTCCATGCGATCATGAACGGTAATTCCCAATTGGACTACCATATTGTCCATAGTATATAATACGGTATGTCCTGTGCCATCTGCCGTATAGCAGGTCCGCCATTTGGCAGTACCTCCAAAATCTCTGGCAGTAATTAAACCTTCTTTCTCATAATCTTCTACAATGGTGGTTTTCTTCCCTTTTATGTAAACCTCGCGAGGTCCACCTTCTACCCGATTCCACGGTACGCCAAAATGTGCCATCTCCCGCATGGCTATGGGGGCATTGTCAGCAAATATTCTGGCAACCTCCTGATCTGCACCCCAGTCAGATCCCTTCACGGTATCGAGCCAGTGAATTGTGGTATTATCACCTTTACCTTTAGCGGAATTACCTAAAGATGCCTGCATTCCTCCCTGTGCTGCGGACGAATGGCTTCGCCGAGGGGGAACCAGGGAGAGAATTATTACATCCAAACCTTCGCTTGCAGACGCTATAGCCGCCCGCTCTCCCGCCAGTCCAGCACCAATTACCAACACATCTGTTGTTATAACTCTCATGACAGTACACCTTCCAAGGGACCGGCAAGTCCTACAACCGTTGCCGTTCCAAGAATTACATAGAACCAGAACAAAAGATAGAACACAACCCGGGCATACTTTCGTATGAACCAGGTATCAGCCAGCCATTTCACCAGCAGGCGATAAACCCCAATGGACATGTGTGCCACCACAGCAAGCATCAGTACGGCATAAAGTATCCAGAGACCGCTTTCCACACGACTTGTGGCAACTTCCACTGAAATCCCTGCCTCCTGCCCCTTTACACCCATATCTGTGAAAATATTCCACATGACCAGGAAGAGGTGAAAGGCGCCAGTCGCCAGAACAATCATCCCTGTCCGAACCTGCCAGATCCAGAGAGATGTCTCAAAATGCTTTCTCAGACGAATGTCTGAGTCAGGATCCTGATTCCAGAGTTTTTGGGATTTTTTAATACTCAAACCAAGTGCCATCATTTGCTTTCGTTCGCGGAGCTTACCAGGAATCTTTCGGCTGGCCACAACAAAATGAACGAAGAAGATGACAGTAATGATAAACACCACGGGTTGAGCAATTGGGAGAGTATGCTCCAGAAAATACGCCAGATTATCATAAGCTTCTCTGCTGATAAGAATGGAGCTCTCAAACAGTAGATGTCCCCAGATAAACAAGGCCAAAACCGCTCCTGTGGCTCCGCTGAGCCACTCTTCAATTAATGCCCTGCGGGCTCTCCGGTATGATTTAATTACTTTCCCACCCTGTGAAGCGACATCAGAATACTGATCCAGATTTACATCCGTCACTATGATTCCTCCAATTTTAGCAGGATAAATAACACGATTGTCAGGGAAATTAGATGTTGTTTTCAGCAACAATTTATGATTTCTGAATTCTTTTTCCACGGCCTAATTGGTACAAATACCAATCTGCCGGCCGCAGGAAATCAAGCAGATGAGATACAAGTATATTTAAGCAGTTAGAGAATTGAAACTGGAAGTTTTAGGCAAGAATATCAGATTGAGAATTAACCATACATGATAAGCGGGTAAGGGTCTACCCCTTCAGCTTAAATACCACATCGATGGTAATATTGACACCCACCGGCCGTTCACGTTGCATGGCAGGCTTAAACCGTGTCTTCTTGATGGCCGTCATGGCGGCTTCGTTGAGGCCGGTATTGGGAATACCTTCAACAACAGTCGTTCTCAACACACGACCCTTTTCGTCCACAAATGCTTCAACCTTCACCCTCCCTTCAATTCCAGCCTCTTGGGCAATGGGCGGATACACAAGATTCTTCATGATTACACCCCATCCGCCTACTGGTTCAGGCTCCTTATCGTAGGCGACAAACGGGGAATTAGGACCTTCCTCAGGAAGGGGCGGGGGTTGAACCCATATTTCAAAATCTTCAAACTCAGTGTTTTCAATGGTTACATCATCCGCCAAATCCTCCCTGTCTGATGCCACCGGGATGGATGGTCGGACAGGAGGTGGTGGCGGCTCAAACGCTTCTACCAGCGGAACATCTACTTCGAACATATCATTCTCTTTCTGTACCGCAATCTCTGTGAACTGCTCCGATACGAAGCGTGGGAAGGCAACAGCAAGTCCTATGACCAGAAGCAGGCTGAACAGGAGTGTACCCCTCACACGCAAGGGGTAGCGGGCTTTCAGTGAATCAAAGTTTTTCCTTGAGTCGATCATGGCAGCTATACCTCCTGATTCAAAGAGTAAGTTATTTACGGAATATTATCCTTCGCTAAAAAAATACACCCTATTTTGTTCAGAAACAAGAGTGCTGTAAATGGAGGCTGTAAATGGAGGCAAGCAGACTGCCGATAGATTATACCTGTAGATTGTGCTCCGTCAAGAGCGGGGGAATTCAGCCCTTAAGCTTAAAATTAACCGGTATAGAAATATAAACACCCACCGGCCGGTCACGCTGCTGTGCGGGCTTGAACCGGGTCTTCTTAATCGCATCCATAGCGGCTTCATTAAGACCCGTATTTGGGATTCCCTTTAGAACACTCATCTCCTGTACGCGACCCTTCTTATCCACGAAGGCCTGAATGATGACTTTCCCTTCAATGCCAGCCTCTTGAGCAATCTCGGGATATATGATATTTCTCTGGATAGCCGCATAACCACCGAGCGGTACTGGAGCCTCATCGTATGCTATGAACTTGACGTTTGGCCCTGATGAGGGGGGAGGCGGAGGCGCATCCCATTCAACAAAATCCTCAAATTCCGTATCTTCAATGGTTACGTCATCTGCCAAATCTTCTCTGTCTGATGCCACCGGTATGGATGGTCGCGCAGGAGGGGGCGGCTGTTCAAACTGTTCTGTTTGCGGAATATCCACTTCCAGTTCGACTTCTCTCTGCTCTGTTGTTAGGTCTAAGACTCGGTCCTGCACAAACCGGGGGAATGCTATCGAAAGGCCCACTAAAAGCAAGATACTAAATAGAATAGATCCACGAATCATCACCGGATAACGGTACTTGAGTGAAACTCTATAATCTTTTCTGACAATCATGATTGGGGCGACTTCAATTTAGAGGAGTAGTTCACTTTCAAGGCATCTGCTTCCCGCAGTTCCGAGTGCACTTCATTGATAAGTTCCATGGAAGCATCTTTGTCAGCCTTCAGCGACACCACAAGCTTTGGATCTGATGTCCTCTTTATCCTCATCACGCGATCAACCTGTTCTTTAGAAATAATTTTATCATCAATGGAAATTAGACCGTCCCTCGAGACAAAAACATGGGCAATATGCCTTTTTGTTTCTTCCAGCTTCTGAATTTTCTTCGCCTGAGGCAAGAATACATTCAACCCCTCATATGTACGCAAAACCGTTGTCACCATGAAAAATATCAACAACATGAAAATAATATCCGGCATGGAGGCAGTCGGAATCTCAGCTACAATTTTGGTTTTTGATTTGAACTTCATTTGTCCGGTTCTGCGATGGAGATTTTCTTTGCATTCGCCAGTTTTAATTGATCCAATACATCGATGTATGCCTGGTACTTTGTGCTCGGATGGGTTTTCACTGAAATGATTAACTTATCATTTTCAGCAATCATCCGTACTACTTCACTTTTAACGTCTCGAATTTGAATCGGTTTCTTGTCTAAAAGCACATTTCCCTTAGCATCCACCAACAGATTAGCAATATTTTTCTTTGGGATCTCTTTCTTCTCACCCACTGGCGGGAGGACAAGGTCTAAACCCTTATCCATATCAATGGTGGTAGTAACCAGGAAAAATATCAGAAGCAGAAAAGCAATGTCCGCCATAGAGGCGGTGGGTATCTCCCCGGCTTTAGTGCGCTTCTTAATAACTACTCCTTCTTATCTTTAGAGCCTTTCCTGCTCTTCTTGCTCTTCTTGGCTGCTCTTTTCGATGGTGTCGCATTAGAGGGCTTGGCTTTCGAGAGCCTTCCAGACTGTTCCATCTCAGCCAGTTCGTCCAGCAGTATGACCGAACTCTCCTCCATATCCACAATAAGCTTATCCACACGGGAGATGAGGAAGTTCTGTATCAGCTGAATAATAATCGCTACAACAAGACCAAACAGTGTAGTAAGCAACGCAATCGAAATACCTCCAGCTACAACGGATGGAGATATTTCATTAGCTGCCTTAATATCATCAAAAGCCTGGATCATTCCGTAAACAGTGCCCGTAAACCCAAGCATAGGAGCTAAGGTTATGACGGTGCTGAGCCATACCATGTTTTTCTCTAAAAATGCCATTTCAACAGCCCCGGCACTTTCAATCCCTTTTTCCACTGCATCGATGCCCCTATGAGCCCTGGTTAATCCTGCATGAAACACTTCCGCAACCGGTCCCGGAGTCTTACTGCACACACCTACTGCAGATTCATATCCTTCCTTCTGAAGTGCCCCGCGAACTGAACCGAGAAACTTCTTGGTATTAATAGATGCACTAAATAGCGTAATAAGTCTCTCGAGACCAAATCCAAGGCCAAACAAAAGCAGCACGAGGATTGGCCACATGAAAGTACCACCTTGTAAGAAATACTGAACCATTTAACTATCTCCTTCTTTCTTTTGCACCATAAAAGTGCTCACGAAAATAATCAATCCCCCTTATAATGTCAACGAACCTTTGTACTCCTTTGTACTCCATTACAGGTGAAAATATCACTGTTTTATTTTGTGTTTATGGTTAAAAACTTTCGAGCCCTATCGAACAGTTTACGTGCTTCTATCACTTGTGTATCTCCGGTCACCAATACCTGATAATAGGCGCCTCTCCCCCAAATGGCGCCGGCAATCTCGGCTTTAAGGACAGCTTTAAGATAGAGAATATCCTCCGCCAACTCTGCTTCATCTATATCATCCATTCCCTCCTGTCGAACATAATCAAGGAATGATGAATACTGACTTTCACTGATTTGGTAGTTTTGGATAAAGTCGTTCACTGATGTCCATCTGCTTCTCTGGCTGGATGCCTGTTCTGTCCCCCAATTAAAAGTTAGTCTCTTTTCGTTACCAAGCAATTTTCGTGTTTCGGGGTTTCTGGTTTCCAATGCTACATAAACATCCGGGGTAATCCCGCCGCCTCCATAGACTTCTCTACCATTTTGAGTGTCATACTTTGGGCGATCACCGATTAGCGAGTCCAGCTTTGCTTCCCGTTCTTCATCCGCCAGCTCCAGATAGTATTTATGAGTACCGTCGCTATAAGGTCTCTGGATAAGCCGGCCGCTGGGTGTGTAGTACCGTCCGATGGTTACACGGAGAGCCGACTCGTCATTCAGAATCCACTGCTGTTGAACCAGTCCTTTACCAAAGCTGGTTTCACCAACTATTAGACCCCGATCCAAATCCTGGACGGCTCCAGCCACAATCTCACTGGCGCTAGCTGACCAGCGGTCAATGAGGACTACCAGGGCAAAGTCCTCATGTCCTCTACGGGAAGAGGCCCTATAGACTTTCCGCGATCCCGGGCGGCGACCTTGTGTGTAGACGATCGTATCACTGGATACGAAGAAGTTATCTGCCACATCCACAGCCTGCTCAAGATATCCACCGCTGTTTGTACGGAGATCAAAGATAAGCTGTGTCATCCCCTCTTTCCGTAGACGGTTGAGAGCCTCCTGAACTTCCCGGGACGTGGTAGATGAAAATCTGCGGAGCTGTATGTAGCCAGTCTCATTATCCAGCATAAATGATGAAGTCACGCTATAGATGGGGATCTCGTCCCGGATGATCTCCACCTCGAAGGGTTTCTTAACACCAATTCTGGAAACGGTGATGTTTACTTTACTGTTTTTAGGCCCGCGCAGTTTTTCAAACACCTCTTCCTTGGTAATCTTGTATGCGCTTTCGTGCTCAATCTCAATTATCTGATCTCCAGGCTGAAGACCTGCCCGGTCAGAGGGAGAGCCAACAATAGGAGAGATAACTGTTATATATCCACCCAGAATGTCAAACTCGATACCAATCCCCTCAAACTTCCCGTGGAACTGTTCTGAGATGGTCTCCAGCTGTTTCTTGGGAATGTAAGCAGAATGGGGATCAAGCCTCTCCAGCAAACCGTGGAAAGCTCCGTCCAGAACATCGTCCCAATCCACCTGTTCCACGTAGTTTTCATTTACAATAGATATAATCTGATTGAGGGTCTTGATCTTCTCATAAATCTCATTGGAGCGAGGAGTGAACGCAGGTACTACAAAAGATACTCCGGCCAGGAGTACAATCGCAGCAATAAGCATAAAAATGATCCGCTTTTTCAGTTGTGTCATAGTATAATATTTTACGACGAAAATGTGATGCTTCCTAAGCCTTGAACGAAGCTGTCAGGAATAGTTACAGGCCAAAATATATCATTGCTCTGACAGCTAGGCCGTTGAAGGAAGTCGCCTCCGAATCACTAATCCGCTCCAAATCGTTAAGAATCCACTTACCTTGCTGCACGGAGCCCATGTTGTAACCTACTGTCAGTCTAAGTCCCATGCGGTCGAGGAATTGGAGTTTTACCCCGGCATAGGGCTGCATGTTGAAGAATGATCCCTTCATAGACGTCATGTTTGAGCCGGGGGCAGTAGCTGTAAACTCCACTAAATCAAAATCATCTGCAGTTATGGTAGTGTCACCATCGAGGTCTCCCACGGCATAATAACCCTCCGGACCTACAGAGAACATATCTTTAAATTGATCTTCCCATCCGCCGCCGCCTGAACTTTGGGTTATCTTCGCTGTCACACTTCCCAGGCCCATGAGCGCTCCGGCGTTAAGTTCCAAGCCACGTAGAATGGGAATCGTGTACTCCACGATAGCGCCGCTAATAAGAATGGTAAAGGAAGCCTGCCGATCCGGAACATCTCCTTCATATGTTTGAATGGCCTCATCTGCATCACGTTCACCATCCCCGTTCAAATCCAAAAACAGGGTAATCTCGCCTCGATCACTAATGGTCGAAGTTCCCAATCCGGCATAGCCACCGATGCGCCACCGGCCAGTAATCTGGGAAAATCCTTCGCCCCCATAGATCACAAACGGAGTACGGAAGTCATCTGTGTTGAATCCAAGGCCGGTACTGTTCCCGACTGTATCTGTGACTGTTCCAAGCAGCTCGAAGCCTTCCAGCTTGCCCACATCCACAAACAGAAACATCTCACTAAAGCCGACGCCACCTCCGTAGTAAGGTTCCGTGGGAAAGAAATCATCTTGCGCCCACAGAGCAAAAGACATGAGAATTGTTGCAAAAACGGGTTTTAGGAATTGGTGCACTGTATACCTCCAGCAGGATAGTTTCACTCAATTTAATCTTTGTGTGTTCTAACTGCCAAGTGATAAATCTGCCACAGGTGCTGGTTAGAGCAAATTGATATAAAATACACTGGTAAACTTCTGGTTCTTAACCTAACAGCAGTGCTTGACAATTAATCTAACGTCGCGTAGATTACAAAAAAAGTTTATGATTATACACAATACACGAATATATCTGATAATTCAGTTTATAGCTCTACTATTGGCAAGCGCAGTGTCCTTAGGTGCGCAATGGCCTACCATCCCCGATTCGGCCCTGTTTGTGGATTACGGGTTATACCCTTATTTGGCGGTAGATGATCAGGAAGAATCCATTATTGTCATTTACATTGCCAATGCTGACCAGCTGAAAGCGAAGAAGTACGACCGGTATGGCTACCCGTTGTGGGGTGGCAGTGCAGTGGTGTTAGCCGATACTATTAACATGTTTGGTTTAAATCTTTCCAATTTGCCTTCCCAGTGGGGAGCGGTGGTGAGTGACGACAGCGGGGGCACCATAGTCTGCTGGCAGGATTATAGGAACTCTACTTTTGATTGGATGGACAATCCGGAAAATAACGAAATATACATTCAACGAGTAGATGTAAACGGACAAGTACGTTTCGGCATAAACGGCAGACGGATTAGCACCCCGGCCAGTGAAGGGTGGCATAGTTTAGGGAATATGAAGAGGGATTATCATAGCGGGTTTGTAGTGGGTTACAGTGATTTTTATAGTAGTATGAGCCATTGTAGGAGATTTGATATAAGTGGGGAATTGTTATGGGAAAAGACATACAATGGCGGATATTTTGATGTAAATGCTACCGATATTGACGGAAATATCTTCATCAGTTTTGGGTCCAACAATCGGAGACAGAAATTAGATTTGTTTGGGAATGAACTATGGCCTGACACTTTAGTTGGTGCGATTCCGTCAGGTGATGCGTTTTCAGATAATATTGGTGGAGTTATCGGAGGCGGATTTTTTTATCCGGACTCTATAAAAATTAATCGAGTTGATTCCAGCGGGCAATTTGTATTTGGGGATAATGGTATATCTTGGGCTGGAGTATCGTCATTCGTTCACAATGCTCCAGATGGTACTGGTGGGATTTTTGTTTCATGGAATAGTAATAACGTTAAACTCCAAAGAATTACTAAATATGGGATTGTTGTTTTCGATCCATCCGGCTTGTCACTTTGTCCGTATGGAGATTGTGGGAATAATAGTGAAATTGTAACAGATGATGAGAATGGTGTTATATCTATTTGGTCAGGTAAAATCGTTGATAATATTCATACTTTATATGCACAAAGGGTCGATAGTATAGGACAGTTGCTTTGGGACAGCTCAGGAGTAGAATTTCATTCTACCTCAGACATGTTTTTCGCGTTCCCTGTCAGAACCACCTATTCTGATAGACGAGGAGGTGCATTTTATGTTTGGATAGAACAAGGGCAGGGGTTACGGATTATGCTTAAACAAATTTCAAGATATGGGAATTTGGGAGAAGTATTAGCTTCAATTGAAGATAACAATAAGCTTCCACAATTTTTAAGACTAGACCAAAACTATCCAAATCCATTTAATAATTTCACAATAATACGATACACGCTGAATCAACCTGATTTCATATCCTTAGAACTATATAATATACTCGGAGAACGAGTTAAGACACTCCTAAATGGATACCTAACTGCAGGCGAATATAGAATTCATTTTGATGCTTCACATT
>CAZHRR010000033.1:0-20304 GCA_964534955.1 uncultured bacterium | reverse complement strand
AGCGCAGGCATGAAGCCTGCGGTTACGGATGAGCCAGCGCAGGTATGAAGCTTGCGGTTACGATGAAGGAGTGAAAAAAATGAAACAGAGTTTATTGAGTTTGGTTTTGTTGTTTTCGTTGGTATGGGGTCAAATGACCGGCCGGGAGATAATGGAAAAAACTGACGCTATACTGGAACCGAACGATGCTATTTCTACTGTTACAATGTCGCTTATCAAGAGCAAAAAGGGAAAAACTCGTAAGCGGATGCGGCAGATTCAGCGATTTCAAGTATTTTTTGACGAGGGAGAATTCAAATCGAAATCACTCATTCGCTTCCTTAAGCCGGCAGATGTAAGAGGAACCAGCTTCCTTATGTGGGAATACCCGGGGGAAAAAGATGACGACCAATGGCTCTATTTACCAGCTATGCAAAAGGTGAAGCGAATAGTAGCCCGGGAGAAATCTCAAGAATTTATGGGAACTGACTTCACTTACGAGGATATGGGAGGACGCAATATCGATGATGATACTTATAAACTGCTTGGGGAAGAAGAATTGTACGGCGAAAGCTGTTATCACGTGGAAGCGATTCCGGTGAAAAAAGAGTCTTCGTATTCGCGGCGAGAGGTCTGGGTTAGCAAGGAATCGTGGATGGCTCGAAAAGTTCACTACTTCAACAAGAAAGGCAACCTGGTGAAAATTCTCACTATCCCCAAACTCCACAAAGACGGCGATTATTGGACAGTTGATAAAATGGTGATGGAGAACGTGAATAAGTCTCATAAGACAATTCTCGAAATGGAAGATGTTACTTACGACAGTGGAATTAATGAATGGCGATTTACAGAGCGAGGACTCAAGCGGAAATAGATAATTCTGAGATATAATCATGAAAACGAAAATAGGAAAGTGGATGTTGTTTTTAATGTTGATAGTCTCGCTGCAGGCGCAGATGGAGTTTTCGGGCTACTATCAAAACTGGATAGCAGTCCGCGCAGCTGAAGAGAACGATATTATGCTGTTTCGCAACCGTGTGAGGTTGGACGGGAATTTGTACGGGAAATCTATAGGCAGCTATTTTTCGCTGGACGTCCGTGAGGAGGGTGCAATAGGTGAGTCAGACTTCGAGATCACCCTCCGCGAAGCGTATGTGGACCTTTTCTTCTCGAATGTTGAATTCCGTATCGGGAAGCAGCAGGTAGTATGGGGTAAAGCCGACGGCGTTTTCATCAACGATATCGTCAATCCACTTGATATGCGTATGTTCCTGCTGCAGGACTTTGATAACATCCGCATGGGCCTCCCTATGGTAAAAGCGAATTTCTTCATGGGCAATTGGTCGCTGGAAGGGTTGTGGATTCCTCAATTCGAACCGTGGCAGTTTGCGGAACCGGGGAGTGACTGGGAGTTTACACTTGGAGTGCCGCCTGATACAGTGTGGGGGCCATGGGGATGGGAGATGGTGGAAGAACTCCCATACATTTTTCATAGAAATGATGAAAAACTGCCAGAAAGCTCAGTTGAGAATTCCGAATTTGGCTTAAAGCTCTCCACCTTTCTCTTAGGAGCGGACATCAGTCTGCTCTACCTGGATGGCTATGCAGATCACCCGATGGCAGAGGTTGACAGCGTAACTATGATAATAGATCCTGTACAAGGTGTCCCAAAACAGATAGACACTTACCTTAGCCCAATATATTACCGCTCACCTATGTACGGCCTCAACTTCTCCAGACCACTATTTTCCACTGTCGTTCGGGGAGAACTTGGGTACTACAAAAACCGTCGCTTTTCAGATGTTAATATGCAGATTCTCACCAGCGACTACTTTCGCGGGATGCTGGGTCTGGACTTTACAGGACCTTGGGGATCCAACGTCTCCTTCCAGACGATTCACAACCAGATTATGGATTATCAGAGTGGAATAGTGGATAGCGAAACAGAGCAGTGGGCTACGGCTTTGATCTCCGGTACATTCCTTAGAGAGACAGTTATCGCGAGTATCTTGGGGTTGGCGGATGTAAATGAAAATGCCGGACTGGGCCGTCTGGATGTCAGCTACAATTTGTCAGGCGGACTGAGGATCAGTCTCGGTGGATTTTTTCTCTGGGGCGAAAAGGATACTATCTTCGGACAGTTTGATGCCAATGATAATATCTATCTGAAGGTTAAGTACAGTTTTTAGAAGGGTACTGAATAACTGTATAAAGGACACAGAGAACCACAGAGTAGCTCAGAGAAACACTGAGAAATAATTTGGTTTCTCCTCTGTGGTATTCTGAGATCCTTCGTGAACTCTGTATCTCAAAACAACACCGTTTCACCTTGATTAAAATGCCTTCAGTATGTAGTTTCGCACTGTGCTTTTCGAAATATTTTTATTTAAACGAATGGATATAACTGTGCTGCTGATTGGAAGAATTAAATGATCAGAGGGGAGCCTCAGAAGGGGCTTTTTTCTATTTTGAGAAAAATATCGCCACCAAGACACGAAGACTCTAAGGTTTTATTAGCAAAACAATTAAAACTCCGTCCCATTAAGATATTTTCATTTTTTATGTTACTAAATCCTAAGGATTTCTTTGTGTCTTTGTGCCTTTGTGGCAGGTAACTGATTTGAAAAAAGAGATAAAAATTCATGGAATAGATGCCGTCGGGATAACAGGTATTGCCGATGTCAATCTGAAGATCCTCGAAGAATCATTTCCGTGCAAGATACTGCTTAGAGGTGACACCATTTTCCTGGATGGAGATGAACAGCCGGTGATTCAGGCAGAGGAAGTCATCTCTGAAATGATGAATACCTTTAAAAGGAAAAACTCCTTGACTGAAAAAGATGTCCGCTCACTGGTGGCGCTGATCTCTGAAGGTAATCACGTTATGGCTGAAGATGTGGAGGAAGTTGTTCTTTACACTAAGCACGGCAAGATTGTACCTAAATCTGAAGGTCAGAAAAAATTGGTAAAGATTTGCCGGAAGAACGACATTTCTCTGGTTATCGGTCCCGCCGGTACTGGGAAAACTTACCTTGCAGTAGCGCTGGCGGTGGCAGCCTTCAAGAATCGTCAAGTGAAGCGTATTATTCTCTCCAGGCCGGCTGTGGAAGCGGGGGAACGCCTTGGCTTTCTGCCCGGCGACCTGAGAGAGAAGATTGATCCCTACCTGACTCCACTCTACGATGCGCTCCACGATATGTTCGCTTCGGCTACTCTTAAATCTCACATCTCGAAACTGGTCATCGAGGTTGTACCGCTGGCATATATGCGCGGCCGGACGCTGAATGATGCATATATAATCCTTGACGAGGCCCAGAACTGCTCAACTATGCAGATGAAGATGTTCCTCACTCGAATGGGACCGAATTCCAAGGCAATTATCACCGGTGACGTAACGCAGATGGATTTACCATCCCGGGATGATTCGGGTCTTCTGCAGGCGGAGAAGCTCTTGAAGGGGATAGACGGTATCGGATTTGTTTATATGACAGAAAAGGACGTGGTAAGGCACAGGCTGGTGAAAGATATTATTTTGGCATACAACACGAATGGAGGTAACAAAGGTGGCAAGTGACGAACGTCAGGTGGTGATCGCAGGTAGCGTGCGTACGCCCATTGGTGCTTTTCAGGGATCGCTGGCTACTGTGTCGGCTTCCCGACTGGGGGCAACAGCTATCCAGGCAGCACTGGATGCGAGCGGCGTTTCAGGCGATGTGGTTGATGAAGTCATCATGGGGAATGTTTTGAGCGCTGGTCAGGGACAGGCACCTGCGAGGCAAGCAGCTCTGTATGGCGGATTGCCTGAATCGGTTGAATGCC
This sequence comes from uncultured bacterium, assembly GCA_964534955.1. GTDB lineage: Bacteria > Fidelibacterota > Marinisomatia > Marinisomatales > UBA2128 > UBA2128. The sequence continues at coordinate 16,506 of CAZHRR010000033.1, read as the reverse complement.
TCACTGTCAATAAGATGTGCGGGTCCGGGCTGAAGGCAGTGATGCTGGCATCGCAGGCAATCCAGTGCGGAGATGCGGAAGTCATCGTTGCCGGCGGGATGGAGAGCATGAGTCTGGCGCCGTTCCTTATTCCACGAGCCAGGACCGGGCTCCGGTTGGGACACACCAAGCTAGTAGACAGCATCATCACTGATGGATTGTGGGACGTCTACAACAACAAACATATGGGAAGCTGTACGGAAACCTGCGTTCGGGAATATCAGTTCGCGCGGGAGGAGCAGGACGATTTTGCCCGGGAATCTTACACTCGGGCCCAAAAGGCGCAGAAGGATGGTACCTTCGCGAAGGAAATCATCCCGGTGGAAATCAAGGATCGCAAAGGGAATGTTTCTGAGGTTACTGAAGACGATGAACCAAAGCGGGCTAACTTTGAGAAAATGAAGAAGCTCCGACCTGCGTTCGAGAAAGAGGGGACAGTAACGGCAGCCAACGCTTCAAAAATTAATGACGGTGCGGCAGCGGCAGTAATGATGAGCGCGGAAAAAGCTGAGGAACTGGGAATTAATCCAGTCGTTCGGATAGTAGCTCAGGCGAGTTTTGCCCAGGAGCCGGAATGGTTCACAACAGCACCTGTGGGAGCTATGCGAAAGGTGCTGGATAAGGCAGGATTAACCGAGGACAACATTGATGTTTTTGAGATTAACGAAGCCTTTGCAGCAGTGACAATGGCTGCCGAGAAAGAGTTGGGACTGGATCACGACAAAGTGAACATCCACGGAGGAGCGGTGGCATTAGGTCACCCCATCGGCGCCAGCGGAGCCCGCATTCTGGTGACGCTTCTGAATGCTATGGTAAGCCGTGAAGCGAAACTTGGGCTGGCATCACTCTGCATTGGAGGAGGTGAGGCATCGGCAGTTATAGTGGAGAAACTATAGAAATGGATTTCGATTACACAGAGGAACAGATACTGGTTCAGAAGACTGCCCGTGAATTTGCCCAGGAGCAGTTAGCGCCTGGTGTAAAGGAACGGGATGACATGATGGAATATCCGGCGGAGCAGATCAAGATGCTTGGTGAGATGGGCTTCATGGGAATGATGGTCCCGGAGGAGTGGGGCGGCGTCGGTTTCGATGCCCTCAGCTACTGTATCGCGGAAGAAGAGATTTCCCGGGAAGACGCTTCAACGGGAGTTGTTATGTCTGTGAATAACTCCCTCGTCTGTCAGCTTCTGATGGATTGGGCTAATGATGATCAGAAGGAGAAGTACCTGAAGAAACTCGCCTCCGGTGAGTGGCTGGGTGCCTTTTCTCTCAGTGAACCTCAAGCTGGTTCAGACGCTTCCAATCTACTCTGCACAGCCAAGCGGGATGGTGATTATTACATCCTGAATGGTACCAAGAACTGGGTTACGAGCGGCATCAATTCCAATGTGGTTATTGTCTTTGCTGTAACAGAGAAGGGTGTTGGTTACAAGGGAATTTCCGCTTTCATTGTGGAGAAAGGGACTGAAGGTTTTACAACCGGCAAGAAGGAGAACAAGTTGGGTATCCGGGCATCCGATACGTGTGAACTCTATTTTGATGACTGCAAAGTCCCGATGGAGAACCGTCTTGCCAACGAAGGAGACGGTTTCAAGATCGCTATGAAAACGCTGGATGGCGGCAGGATTGGGATCGCTGCTCAGGCGCTGGGAATTGCACGGGCAGCATTGGAAGAATCAGTTCGTTACGCCCAGGAACGGAAGCAGTTCAGCAAACCGCTGGCAGCATTTGGTGCTATCCGGGAGAAGATAGCCAAGATGAGCATCAATCTCGATGCGGCCCGGCTGCTGACACACAAGGCGGCAGTTCTGAAGGACAGGAAACAGCCTTTTTCCAAGGCTTCTGCCCAAGCCAAATGGTTAGCATCTAAGACAGCTATGGATGCAGCTACGGAGTGTGTTCAGATTTTTGGCGGTTACGGCTACATGCAGGAATACGGCGTGGAGCGTCTGATGAGGGACGCCAAAATCACGCAGATTTATGAAGGTACATCTGAAGTTCAACTTCTCGTTATTGCGAGAGCAGCTATGGAGGAATTATCATGACAATCAGTGAAGTGGACCTTGAGCGCCCACTACAGGATATCGATTGGGACAATCTTACTTTTTCAGTAACACCTACACGTTCCATGTGGCTCATGGAGTGTGGTGAAGATTTAGTCTGGAATGAGGGTCATCTGGAACCGTTCCGAAATCTTAACATGTCGCCGGCCGCCGGTGTTCTTAATTATGGGCAGGGGGTGTTTGAAGGGATGAAGGCGTACCGGACAGCAAAGAATAGAATTGTGTTGTTTCGACCAGAAAAAAATGCCCGGCGCTTTGTGGATTCAGCAACGCGTCTCTGTATACCACCCATTCCGGAAAATAAGTTCATTGAAGGAGTGGAAACTGTGGTGAGGGATAATGGGGACTTTGTGCCTCCCCGCGGTAAGGGGAGTCTATACATTCGGCCGATCCTTTGGGGATCAGGACCTGTCTTAGGAGTGAAGCCTGCACCATGGTTCTCTTTCCTTATATATGTTTCGCCGGTTGGTCTTTATTTCAAGGGTGGACTCCGCTGCCTCAATCTGAGAGTAACCCATGATTATCACCGGGCAGCGCCACAGGGCACTGGTAATGTCAAAGCCATAGGCAACTACGCCGCTTCCCTCTATCCCCTGATGCAGGCAAAGGAGGATGGGTACGATGAGGTAATTTATCTGAATGCAGGTAATGAAGAGTTGGTGGAAGAAGTAGGAGCGGCCAATCTGTTTGCAGTGAAAGGGAACAAAGTTGTTACTCCGCGGCTCGGAGGTTCCATTCTGTCGGGTGTTACGCGAGATTCTGTGCTGACTATTGCCAGTGAGCTCATGGGGATGGAAGCAGAGGAGAGGGATGTAACTCTGAAAGAAGTACTGGAAGCCGATGAAGTCTTTTGCACGGGAACTGCAGCTGTGGTCATGCCAATTGGCAGGATCACTGACAGAGACAGTACAGTAGTATACTGTGACAACCAAATCGGTCCTGTAGCCAGGGAATTCTACGATACACTTACCAGTATTCAGAAGGAGAAAGTCGAAGATCCCTTCGGCTGGCTCCGGCCGGTTATGGAGGTATAGCTATTGAGCTTGATTCGCAGCAGGCGCCAAGCGCGGGAGTTTGTTCTGCAGGCTTTGTATGCCTTTGAGTTTACCCGGGATAAGCCTGATGATATAATTACCCGGCTGAAAGAGATGGGTGAAGAAACAGATATGGATGAAGAAGCAGAAGATTATGTGCGGAAGTTATTCGGTGCAACCATTGACAATCAGGATTGGACAGGCGAAGAAATCAAGCAGCGTCTTCTAAACTGGGAGTACGACAGAGTTGCTCTTATTGACAGGTTGGTCTTGCAGATGATGATCACTGAAATGGTGTTTTTCGATGATATTCCGCCGAAAGTATCTATCTCAGAAGGGGTAGAGATTTCCAAAAAATACAGCACTCCCGACAGCGGCGGGTTTGTGAACGGAATCCTTGATTCTGTTTATCACTCTTTGGATAGTGTGAAGGAAACTCTTCACTAAAAAATGCAAATCAACTGGCGATCAGTTTTATTTGTACTGATAATACTTGTGTTAGGGAGTAGTTCTGCCGCTGTACGTCCAATAAGACATAGTGGTATCATTGATGGTAATCAAATACGGACTCTGATTTTCGATTTTGGTTCTATTGGTGCTCCAGGGAGAGAACCATCATTTGAATGGCCTCAAGAAAGTGCACACGGTTACGCGTATGAATTCGGATTGCTGGTAGCAGGAGAAGTGATTGATATATATGGAGACACTATTCATATCGTTTCTGATGGTCTTATCGATGGTGGCGCGGCAGGTGATAGTGAAGAATTGTCACCTGAGGGCTTACCATGGGGCTGGGAACCTCTAGAAGGTTACGCTAATTCTGATACCGACTTGATAGCTTTGTCAGACGATCAAGAAACTTGGCCAGAAGAATGGAGTGAGTGGCCGGGCGCATTTGGGGAGGGGGTTGTAGTTGCAGATTTGGAGAGCTATTGGGTAATGAATGATCGCTTCAATGAGGAATTTGAATACTATCCTGACCCTGGTGACCCTACCATAGGTGGACTGGGGATACAAGTTGAGTGTCGCTCTTATCAGTGGAATGAAACAACTGATAACGACTTATTAATCTTGACATATAATATAACGAACGTAAGTGAGAAGAGCCTCCCGAAGCTCGTAGCTGGATTCATGGGGGATCCACATGTGGGAGGGTCAAATGATTATGCTGATGATTGGGCAGGTTTCTTAAATAACAATGGGATTGATACCTACACTGGAGATACACTTGACGTCTGGAGCCTGGCATATGTATGGGATGATGACAATGTGGGACAATGGGGAAATGATGTAGGCTACTTTGGACTTAAGTGCTTGGAATCTCCATTGTCGGATGGATATCTAAGCTTTCATGCTCCTATGTACGGATCCATAATGGTGAAGGATGATGAGGAAATCTGGGACCTACTTGTGCCGGGAAACATCTCTGATATCAGTCAGGATTCTGATAATATTATGTTGGTTGGAACTGGCTATTTCTCACTGGAACCTGGAGAAACAAAGATACTGACTGTAGCCGTAGTTTTTGGAGAGGATAAAGATGATTTCCTTTGGAATGCCAATACTGCACAGATTAAGTATTCACTGTTTAATCAAGTTGAGCCCCATGAAGTTTTTATAATCAATCCAGACAGCGATGAATACATTTCAGGTTCCTATCAGATAGAGTGGGAAAGTGTGTCCAGTACAGGTAATCCGCTAGATATGTTCCTTTACTATAACCTTAACAGGGGAGAAGGTTGGAATATTGTCAGCCAATTTGAACCGGATGATGGAACCTATTTGTGGGATTCTTCACTATATCCTGATGGTTATACTCTTTGGAAGTGATCGCTTCTGACAGTTTAGCAATGGGTCGCACCGTCTCAAATTATTTGATAGTTGACAATCCTGAGAACTATGCCGATCCGGAAATAATATTATTACACCCTTTAACTGATAGCTTACTAACGGGAGATGTTGAAATCCTTTGGAGGGGAGGAGACGCAGATGGTGACTCCTGTTGGGTGAATATCCATTACAGTACCGATGGAGGAAATGGCTGGCAAATCTTGGCGGAAGAGATCGAAACTAATAGTTCCTACTTATGGAATACGACATCCTTTCCGAATGGAATTTCATACCGGCTAAAGCTATCTATCACTGATGGTATTGTTGAAAACGAATCTAAAACATCATCTGTGTTCGAGCTCTGGAATGAGTTTTCCTCCCTACCTGATTCGATGGTTGTTCATCTCCAGGGTGGTGGTAATGGATTGTTGTCGGTTAGTGTAGTTGATCCAAGTTCAACCACAGGACACATATATGAGGTGACATTTAATGACACATCCAAGGACTATACTACTTATGATGTGTTTGATTTAGATGCTGGAGTCTTTGTTGTGGAAGATTGTGAACAGCTCTCTTGGGAACTCGCTGGGCCTGAGTTTGGTGGTTTGCGTCTGGTTATTAATGACATTGAGGAGATAACTATTGATGAATCTGGGACTGGCTGGTCTCAAGGTAATTGTAATCTAATAGTGAACATCTTTCCATCATATAACTATGCAAACTTGATTCCTGTTGATTATCAGATTCATTTCTATGATGAAATTGTAGATACTAGTGTCATTGGAAATGAGCAGCCTATTAATTTCCTTACTTGGAATGTCACGGATAGTGTGATTGTTGACGTAGTGTTCTATGATAATGATGAAAATGGTATTGTTTCGGCAGGAGATATTATAATACCAGTGAACTACTCCGATGGAGAACCAAACCCAACTTGGAGACTTGAGTTTGAAAATCCTGATACCGGATCAGTTGTTCTACCAGAGAATGGAGATGTATTTTCATTAATTACAAATAAGCCTTTTTCCTATCGGGATTCCTTCGAAATCATATCTCCTCCCATGGGAATTCAATCTTCATTACCAGGAAAGATACCCGAAACTTTTGTTCTTGAGCAGAATTATCCCAACCCTTTTAATCCCTTAACAGAGATAGTGGTGAAGCTACCCGTTCTAAGTGAGGTTGAGATTACAATTTTTGATCTGCTTGGTCGGGAAGTAAGGCATCTGATAAGTCAAGAGTTAGTAATGGGTAAGCATCAAATACTTTGGAATGGGAAAGACAACGATGGGAAATTGGTTGCTTCTGGAATCTATCTCTGCATTGTCAAAGCAAAAGCAGTAAATGGTGATAAACCATTTTTCAGCGCAATTAAAATGGCTTTGCTGAAATAACACTTTTTTTAGGTTAAATTTTATAGAGAAAAAGACAAATATGACGAGTGTTTTACAAAAGTTATTCGGCACTAAATCTGACAGGGAGATCAAATCCTACACACCAGTTGTGGAAGAGATCAACCGTATCTACGAGACTCTTTCTGAGAAGCCGGAAGAAGATTTTGTTACTCGGACTCGAGAGTTTCAGGAGAAGCTAAAGGATATCAGTAAATCTGCTGAGGAATCTGCCGAAGCAGAGGGTATGTCCGGGAAGGAACTTCAACAGCATGTAGTTGCTGCTGAGCAAGAGATCTTGGAAGAAATTCTGCCGGAAGCGTTTGCCATGGTGAAGGAAATCTGCCGCCGGTTGATGGGCGAAACATGGAAAGTTGCAGGACAGCCCACCGAGTGGAACATGATTCCATATGACGTTCAGCTTGTTGGAGCAGTTGTTCTACACAGAGGTAAAGTAACGGAGATGAAGACCGGTGAGGGAAAAACTCTCGTTGCCACTATGCCCATTTACCTGAATGCCCTCACAGGCCGCGGAGTCCATGTGATTACAGTAAACGACTATCTTGCTTTGCGTGATTCCCAGTGGATGGGAAAGATATATGAAAGGTTGGGATTGACGGTGGGTTCAATCCTGAACGATATGAGTAAGGATGAGCGGCGGGAGATTTATAATTGCGATATTACCTATGGTACAAACAATGAGTTCGGATTCGACTATCTCCGCGACAATATGTCCCTCTCTCGCCAAGAACAGGTACAGCGTGGTCACGCTTATGCTGTTATTGATGAGGTGGACTCAATCCTTATAGATGAGGCACGTACACCGCTCATAATTTCCGGTACAGTTGATAATCCGACTGAGTCCAAGGTAAAAGACTATAAGCCCATGGTAGAGCGTCTGATACGGCAGCAGACAAGTTTAGTGAACCAATTGGTTTCAGAAGCAGAAAAGCTGCTGGAAGAAGGTAAGGATGATGAAGCCGGTCTTAAACTTCTGCAATCCATGCGCGGAGCACCAAAGAACCGCAGATTATCGAAAGTGTTCCAGGAAGGTTCAGCAAAGAAGCTGGCCTTTAGTGTGGAGTCGGCTTACATCCGTGACAAACGTCTTCATGAAGTTGATGATGATCTATACTTCAGCATTGATGAGAAGAGCCACGTCATCGATTTAACGGAGAAGGGCCGGGAGGCAATTGCTCCAGACAATCCGGAAATGTTTGTTATTCCTGATATGGGTGAAATGCTCCATGATATCGATAATGATGCATCACTAAGTTCTATTGAAAAGCGGCAAGAAGCAGAGAAAGCAAGACTTCTCCACAGCGAACGGAGTGAAGTTATTCACAACATCAGCCAACTGCTGCGTGCCTATTCTTTGTATGAAAAGGATGTAGACTATGTTGTTCAGGAAGGCAAGGTGCTCATCGTGGATCAGTTCACTGGACGTATTCTTCCGGGGCGACGGTATAGTGAAGGACTTCATCAGGCGCTGGAAGCGCGGGAAAACGTCAAGATAGAACGTGAGACGCAAACGCTGGCGACCATCACTATTCAGAACTATTTCCGGATGTACAATAAGCTGGCGGGCATGACAGGTACAGCTGAGACAGAAGCTGAGGAACTCCATTCTATCTATGGACTGGATGTGACAGTGATTCCCACTAATGATCCCGTCATTAGAGATGATAGTAATGATCTTGTTTACAAGACTAAGCGAGAAAAGTACAATGCTGTTCTTGACGAGATTGCCGATTGCCACCAGCGGGGTCAACCTGTACTTGTTGGTACTATCAGTGTAGAAGTGTCTGAAACACTTTCACGTATGCTCAAGCGCCGCGGCATTCCACATAATGTACTGAATGCAAAGCAGCATCAAAGGGAAGCTGAGATTGTTGTTCGGGCAGGTCAACGAGGGGCAGTGACGATCGCCACAAACATGGCAGGTCGAGGTACGGATATTAAACTGGGCGAAGGTATAGTTGATTTGGGAGGGCTGCATATAATTGGCACCGAGCGTCACGAATCGCGACGGATTGATCTGCAGCTCCGTGGCCGTGCCGGTCGACAAGGTGATCCCGGCTCATCCCGTTTTTACCTCTGTCTCGAAGATGACCTTATGCGCCTGTTCGGTAGTGATCGAATTGCCGGTATCATGGACCGGCTGGGAGTTGAGGAGGGCGAAGTAATCACTCACGGAATGGTGACTCGTTCTATCGAACGGGCTCAGAAAAAGGTGGAGGCTCGAAACTTCTCCATCCGGAAACGACTGCTCGAATACGATGATGTCATGAATCAGCAGAGAGAAGTGATTTACAGCTTGCGGGATAAAGCTCTCCACAGTAGTGTCGTCACTGAAGAGATCAAGTCTATTACAGATGACTATATTGCCGATATGTTAGAAGCGCACAGCGTCAATGGTGAGTGGGACCGGGAGGGGCTCCAGAGCGAATTGTCTTCTGTAATGACTGTGGATCTTGATGATAGTGTTATTAATCAGCAGCCGGAAGAGGATCTCCACAACATAATTCTACGTGAGGCTGAAGCAATCTACTCTGACCGGGAAACGTTGGTTGATCCCGAATTAATTCGAGCTTTTGAACGGTATATCCTTCTTCGCACCATTGATGATAAGTGGAAGGATCATTTGTACGCTATGGATCAGTTGCGGGAAGGTGTGAATCTAAGGGCTTACGGTCAGAAGGACCCGCTGCTGGAGTATAAGTCTGAAGGGTTTGACATGTTTGTCCAGGCACTGGCTGATATTAACAGAGAAGTGGTACAGCGACTGTATCGAACTCAGCTTCATGGAATGCAGGAAGCACCAACGCTCAGGAGTGCTCAGACTCCAAGTGGATTACAGGTTCGTCATGCTGATTCAACAGGCATGGGTTTTGTTGCTCCACCTCAAGGTGCTCCTGCCGGAGGACAGGCTCAGCAACAGGCAGCGCGGGCCGGTAAGCAGAAGCCTGTTACTGTTGGGGAGAAAATTGGACGTAATGATCCCTGTCCGTGCGGAAGTGGGAAAAAGTACAAGAAATGTCATGGAAGTGTGACCTGAAGCAAATCAAAATCATTAGTGAGAAAAAACCTATATGATGAATTGTACACTGATTGTAACTTCGGCTTATCTTTCAAGAGAGGGATATTAGTTCAAGCAATATGTGTGAGTTAAATCAAGTCATAAAGGTGCAGTGCAGCTTATATTTACTTTAGTCTGCTTGCGCAATTCAACATAGAAACCAAGCAATCTTTAATTACAGATGGAGTTAATATGAAACTAAGAAATGTCCCCTTGATGATGTTCCTGATACTTCCTGTTTTGCTTTTTGGTCAGGTTGATTATTATTCCGATATCCAGCCGATCTTTAACTCAAACTGTATCAATTGTCACATATCAGGTCATTCCAGCGGTCTCAACCTGACTGAAACAGCCAGCTACAGTGATCTGGTAAATGTGGAGTCATCAGGATATGCACCTGCTCTTCGTGTTGAACCCTACTCATCTGGCAACTCTGTTCTATGGAATAAAGTGGCCAACACAGGTGTTCATGGGGGTGTCATGCCTCCCGGCGGCCAAATTGCTCAGAATTATATTGACCTCATTGCAGCTTGGATTACCGAGGGGGCACTCGAGACTCCGGATATTGGCGGAGGGGACATTATTCTATCCATCGATAGCGTTGAGGTTGATGCTTATACGACTGACGTAGTTGCCCCTGTCAATCTTGAGAATACCTCAGATGATGTGGGCGGTCTACAGTTTGATGTTGTCCAGTCCCCGGATATGCTTCCCATTTCTGATGTCGTAGCCGTTGGACGAGCAGTTGGATTCGATGTCTCTTTCAACGATTTTGGTGATGGGCACATTCGAGTTGTATTGGTGAGCACAGCTGGAGCAAATATCGAAGCCGGTGACGGTGAAATTATTGAATTACATTATGATGCCAGTGATGTGGCTTCAGCAGTAGTCACACTCGCCCTCTCCGGACTGATCGTCTCAGATCCCGACGGCAATGAACTGGATGCCAGTGTCGGCGAGCCAGCTATAGTGACCGTTGGCACTACAGCATCTCTCTACGTAGATGGCGGCACCGCAGACGCTGGGGAACAGGTTGGAATTTCTGTTAGTCTCACTAACGGTGCAGGCGTAGGCGGTCTTCAGTTTGATCTGGTGGACACACCTAACGATCTGACTATTGATTCAGTTTCAGTTACGGGACGGGCAGAAGGGTTTGAAGTCGAGTGGACTGAGATAGGTGGAGCTATAAGAGTTGTTGTATGGGATCCCAACAACGGATCAATTGTAGAAGGTGATGGTGAAATCATCAGCATCATTGCTTCAATTGGTGATTTTGTACATGCCGGTGATATTAATTTGACTTTTGAAGACGTGGTCGTTTCTGATGATTTTGGTGGTTCCATCTGGATTGCTGAACTGGGAGAAGGTGTTGTTACAGTTTATCCAGGATACCTCGAGCCTCCGGTTGATTTATCAGCTGAAACCGGGCTTGATGGTCATGTTCCACTGGCCTGGTCTGAACCCGTTGGCGGCGGAGGAGAATTGTATGAGCTATCCCAACACAGTAACGATCCCCAGAATGCGTATTATCAAGCGTTCGATAATGGATATGGTGTGGTTTATGACTTGAATGAATTCTCCAACGTAACTATTGAGATGGTTGATTTCCGTCATTCATCGTGGGGTATTTATGGTACCTGGGATTACAAGATTCATATTGTTGACTGGGATACTTATACTGAACTAGTTGTTGTTGAAGGACTTCAAACCTCTGGAGACGATCAATGGGAAGATGGCATTGATCTGGGTTCAATACCTGAGGATGGATTGGTTGGAATCTTTTTAGAGCCACTTGGCAATGCAGCTGATGATGCTTATCCATGTATGGATGGAGACAATACTCTTGACGGCGCTTCGTATTATGGACCACTGTCAGATTATTCATCTATGACACTTTCTGGAGTTGGTGATTTCTTAATGGATTTATGGATTATGGCTGATGATTCAAGAGATCTCGTGAATGCAACTGTGCTGCCTGTTGGTTCAATTGATGATAGAACTGTGACACGTAAAGTGTCCAATCCATTTTATGGCGAGTTTATTGATATCAACCAGAAGTTCTCACCAGAGTTTCAGTTTTCATTTGTGACAGAGGAAATATACAGTCTTGATCTGCGGGAATTAGAAGCTTACAACATCTACCGTACCACAACTTCCGGTGCTGACTATGAATTACTGGATGTAGTGGACGTTTCTACGCTCAACTACGATGATACATCAGTGGAAAACGGAACATGGTACTATTACGTAGTAACTGCGGATTATGGTGAAATGGGCGAATCAGAATTTTCAAATGAGGCAGAAGCTCTTCCAGCTGAGTGGGTATCCATGAGTCTCAGCAATGGAGTAGCTATATCCGGTTATGTGGATACAATCTATGTCAGCTTGGAAAATGCATCCCCCGTAGGCGAATTCTCATTCACTATTGTAGATGTTCCGAATGCAGTTGTGGCTGAGGATGTGGTTACAACCGACCGAACTGCTGGGTTCACTGTTGAGTTTGAAGAACTGGCCGGCGGCAGTATGACTGCCAGCTTCTCCGGTGGAGAAGTTGCATCGGGTGACGGTCCCGTGGCTGCCATTGCTTACCGGGCTTCCTCCACCTCTGAAGTCGTGGCAAACCTTATGTTCACTCAGGCAGATGCAGCAGGACCTGAAGGGAACATATTTATTGTGTCGACCGAAGGCGGATCGTTCGAAGTCTTTATTGAGACACAGTATGCTATGATAGGTGGCGGTTTTGCTGATCCCGGTGGTGAAGGGACAGTGGAATTAAGCTTAAACAATACACAACCTATTTACGGCTTTGAGATATTTATCGTGGATAATCCGGACGTCTTGGAAGGAATCTCCGTACTGGCGACGGATAGAGTGCCCGCAAGCATTGTTCTGTCCGGTTCAGAAACCGACGGTGTTTACTGGATTACTGCAGTTGGTTTCTCTGATGAGGCCATTGAACCCGGTATAGGACCCGTAGCAGAGATAATTTTTGCTGTTGATCCAAGCGCTGAAGTGGAGACTATAGTCAATATGGATTTCGGTTCCTATCAATTCTGGGGTCCCGGACAGAGCGAAATCTATACACTTGTATCAGCCGGTGATTTTGCAATTGGTACACCTGAAGCCCTTTTCTCTTTTGGAGGCGGAAGCGCTAATGTAGGCGAAGAAGGGACTTATACTGTGGATCTTGAGAATACAATTGATGTGTACGGTTTTCAGATCTTTATCGAGGATTTTCCCAACTGGCTTACGGTGACCGACGTGACGATAACAGATCGAATCCCGGCTGATGCCAGTATGTCTTGGAATGAGTTTACGGATGGCAGTCTGCGGATCTTGGAATTTGATATGACACCTCCTGTTGAGGCTATCACACCGGGTGAAGGACCAATCCTGACTGTTACTGTAAGTGTTTCCGCTGGAGCTGAAGAAGGTGCAGTGGGGCTGAGTTTCACCGAAGCGGCAGCATCCGATGCCGAGGGTGAACCTACGATCTTCTCGTTCGGAGTTGGTGACTGGTTTGGCATTGGAGGGGTTGGTATCGTCAACAATTCTCTCGGATTTATCCCCGACAGTTACGCACTCCATCAGAATTACCCTAATCCGTTCAACCCGACAACAACAATAGCGTATGATCTTCCTCAATCCGGTCATACCAAAATAAGTATATTGAATCTGTTGGGTCAGGAGGTGACAATTCTGACGGACGCTTATCTGGAGCCAGGTCAATACCATATTATTTGGAACGGTAGAGACAGTGCAGGTTTACCGGTGAATAGCGGTGTTTACTTCTACCGCGTGGAAAGCAAAGACTTTGCTGCTACCAAAAAGATGATCCTGCTGAAGTAGCATTCTGGATAAAATCTATTGAAGAAGAGGACGGTCTCGGCTGTCCTCTTTTGTTTTAAGGATTAGTGTGATTAGCTAAATTCGTGTAGTGCTTAGCCGTGGTGGTGGAACTGGTAGACACGCTAGCCTTAGGAGCTAGTCTCCTTTTGGAGGTGCGAGTTCGAGTCTCGCCCGCGGCACAACATCATAGTAACTGAAGACGCGTCCCGACTCAGTCGGGATCTCCTCTGGAGGTGAGGGTTCCCTGCCCGACTAGAGTCGTTCAGGCGGGCCTGCCCGACTAGAGTCGTTCAGGCGGGCCTGCCCGACTAGAGTCGTTCAGGCGGGCCTGCCCAACTGATGGTAGGCGGGCGTCCAGTCAGCAGGAAGTCTCGGCAAGACCAATCGTTCGTACCTTTTTTAGTTTAACCCCAATAATCTACTATTGTTACGAGCCGAGGTAAGTTTGAAAAAGTAAGTTTGAATAAGGTAACTGTGAATAAAGCTTGAAATGTACTAAACTACTACACAAATTTATCCTAAGAATGTTAAGATGACCTCGATGAAGTAAACTTTGAGGATAAAATATCTATGGAATATTGGAGTTGACTATGCGGTTTGACTTACGTTCTTCTATCATAAGTAAAGATAAAAGTTTATGCACTCTCATATTCTTGATATTGCAGTTGCTTCTTTTCATTTCATGTCAGAAAGTGGAAAAGCCTCAACCTGGTGGAACACTATATCTGCCCGGAGGAAATCCCCATGGATTTGATCCAGCTCGAGATTCTGAATTTACATCCTCAGTATTTGTCATGGATCGTATCTATTCACCGGTTTATAGGGGGGATAGCTATCTTGGTAATTTAGCTGATTCAATTTCATCAGATTCCTCAGGGAAAATATGGACGATCTACCTGAAAAAGAACCTGCACTTTCAAGATGACCCCTGTTTTATGGGCGGTAAAGGGATAGAAATTACTGCTTATGATTTAGAGTTCTCTTGGATGAGAGCAAAGGGCTCACCGTATTGGGTTGCTCCTGTTGTAAAGCAGATTGAGAAGATTGAGGTTCTTAACAGCTATGTTCTCAGAATTATTCTTAATGAGCCCAATTCTATGTTTCCCCATGAATTGGGACGAGAGGAATTCTTTATTGTTTCCAAACAGGCAGTCGAATATTACGGTGATGATTACCGTCATCATCCCGTTGGCAGTGGTCCTTTCAGGTTAGCGGAATTGAATCCAGGAGAAGTCGTGCTCGCAAAAAATGACAACTACTGGGTAAAAGATGAATATGGACAGCAACTGCCATATCTTGATAAGATCGTTTTACATCACGATCCTGATCCGGTCAGTCGATACCGTAAATTACTGAAAGAAGAATTTGATTTAATCTCCATTGGTCAAATTAACTCACCGACTGTTGTTAGGCATACTATACCTGGGAAATTGGATCAAGGTGATAAGAGTGATTTTTCGTATACCTTAATTGATACTCTGGAGAAAGAGGGATACAATCTTTTAGAAGGTAACATAGTTTGGCTGCTGCATTGCCCTGTTGATCGCGACTTAAGGGTCAATAAATACTTGTGTCAAGCGTTGAACTGGGCAATAGATCGGGAAAAGATTCAGAGTAAAGGGCTGTGTACAACAGGTATACCAGCTGGAGGACCCCTTATCAAATCCTTGAATGCGAATATTGAAAAATATGGTTATGACCCTCAAAAAGCGAGGGATCTCCTTGCTGAAGCAGGGTATCCGGGAGGTTTTGGTTTACCAACTCTCGTATTTTCCACTTCTCCTGCAAGCCAACCTATTTTTCAAAATATTAAGGAAGATTTAGAAGCTTTTGGTATTAAAACAGACATCGTTTTAGAATCCCAACTTCAGTCGTTTGCTCATGAAAATGCCTATAATATAGGATTTACTCTTTACACTGCTTGGGATGATCCCATGGATCAGCTTCTCCCATATTACAGCAAATACTATTTGCACATTGATGATGCTGTTTTTGATTCCCTTTATACCTTAGCTGTAAAAGAACATATGGATAAGAAACGGGAGAATCTCTATAAGCAAATGGAAGAAATAGTACTTAAAGAACCACCAGCAATTTTTCTTTTCTGGTTCAAATCTTTCTATCTTACGCAAAACTATGTGATGAATATCAATCCTGATCGGTTTGGGGTTTGGGAAGGAACATGGATGAAAAAATAAGGCGAAGGCGGAGGCTAAGGCTGAGGAACATGAAGCAGGGAACAAGGAGCAGAGGGGGGTGGACGAGCATAGGAGCGGGCGAGCAAGCAAGGGAACCTGTAGGAGGATGTACTACCGTTTTATGAAAAAGGAATATTCTTGGCCTTCGTCTTAGCCTAAAATAACAAATGCATTTAAAATCAATACGTTTTCAATGGATAGGATTTTCAATTCTAATTTCTATTATTCCACTCGTTATACTACAATTGATCTATTTTACCAGTTCAAAGAATAGAATTATTATGATTGCAGAAGAGGAAGCGCAACTAAAAGCTCAACAGATTCAATTTATAGCTGATAAGAAAATTGAAGATGAAAAAGAGGGATTGTTAGTACTTTATGATTTTCTAAAAGCCCAGCCTTCCGTATCCAGTCTTGATTCTTTCAAGTTTTATATTGCCAAGTACTTCTTTACCTACCGGGATATATATTCTCGAATTAGTATACTGAATCCCGAAGGAAAACAGCAGATGTCTTTCATATCAAATTATAACCCGGATTATTTATATGAACAAAAATGGGAGCAGAGAATTGATCTGAAAGGGTTGCCAATAGAAACAGTTGAAGGGTTGTCTGAGAAAGTAACCTCTATAGGTTTTTATCCCTCAGTTTATGGATATGCGAAGCGACTGATTCTATCGATGGGAGAACTGGGGTTGATATTAGCAGATCTTAGATTGAAAGCAGTCTTTGAGGAAGCTCTTAATCAGGCAAATGTTCTTCCTATGGATGATGTTTTTGTATATGATAATAATGGCACAGTTCTTTGGGCAACTGCACCCGAATGGAATAATCAAAGGGTTGAGACAGTTTCAGCTGATATTAAATCTAGGGATACAAAAACCAACGGAGGTCCATTTGTTGTTAGTTCATCTACCGCAAAAAGTCCTTTATCTGTAGGTTTACTTATGCATTACGGTTCTCTCCTTGATCCTCTGCAACAAACCTTGTATGCAGGTCTCTCGTTAACACTCTCTTTTGC
>CAZHRR010000032.1:11318-20790 GCA_964534955.1 uncultured bacterium | reverse complement strand
TGTTTTTATACTTCTTAGTATTAGTTCTACCCGTGGGGTTACTATTTGGTGGCAACACAGGGAAAATAGCTGGGACAATAGTTGATGTTGAGACAGGATTACCTCTGCCGGGTGTTAATGTTCTAGTTGTAGGTACCGATATGGGTGCGTCTACAGATCTTAGTGGTTATTATAGCATTTTGTTTGTTCCCCCAGGTATTTATAGTGTTAGGGCAGAATTTATTGGATATGCCGATGCAGTAACAAAAGGAGTAACTGTGATGGTTGATCTCACCACGGAAGTTGATTTTGAGATGAAACCGGAGGTAATCGTGGGTGAAGAGGTCACTATTACTGCAGAAAGACCAATTATCCAACGAGATTTAACATCAAGCCGAAATACAGTCACCTCTGACATGCTGGAAGATATCCCTCTTGAGGATATAACTGACGTTTTGAATCTTACCGCCGGATTCGTAGAAGGTCACGCTCGTGGTGGTAGAAGTGGTGAGATTCTCTATCTGATTAATGGAATTACCGCACTCGACCCAATGGATAACAGTTTTGATGCAGATGTTCCGGAAGTTGCCCTTGCTGAAGCAGATATTATCACATCGGGATTTTCGGCTGAGTATAGCAATGCCCTCTCCGGAGTGGTCAATATGGTTACAAAAGAAGGCGGACAAATGCTTCGTGGAAATTTCCGTATACGAACAGATAACGACGGCATTCTTAATGCATTTCGGGATAACATACATCAGACCAGGAATATTGAGGGATCATTAGGGGGTCCACTCTTTAATCTCCCCATACAGTGGTTTGTATCTGGAGAATTTGAACAAAATCAGGGAAGATATGATATATCTGATAATAAAGCGCTTTCGGTGAATTGTAGTATATCCTGGAAGCCATTCCCAACAACAAAGTTTAGGTTCGCTGTCAATCACTCTAGGGAAAGTTATAATAGTTACGTTCACCGTTACAGTCGAACAACCTATGAGAATGAGGACTCCGATGGAGATGGACGACTTGATAGGGTGATTACTCTTGCTTCAAGAGATATTCTCGATGCATCACTTTATGAGGTTGATGGAATTCTTTATGGTCTAACGATGGATCAAGTGTTAGCAGCAACTGGTCTCGATCCAAACAATCTTCAAAAACGGTATATTCGAGTAGAACTTGACATTGATGGAGCGAGTAACATGCTTACGGGTGATGGTGATTTTCGCAATGAAGATTTAAATGGCAATGGAGTTTGGGATATTACAGACCAAAATTATAATGCCATAAATATTGACTCCAGTTTTGTTGATATAAATGATGATGGGAGTTTCCAGTGGGATTTGGATATTCCGATTGAAAATACAACTCAAACAGATACGACAATTGATGGTACGACATATTCTATTTTACCCGCTAATCGGCACCTCACTTCTAATGCTACGGATATATTATTCAATGATGAATTCGATATGCTGGACCACCTTTTACGGAACCGTGATGAGACAACCCATCTGTCTTTTACTCTAAACCATCAGTTTGCTAAAAACACTTTCTTCCAGGCTTCCCTCAGCCAGTATAAGACATACTACCACTACGATACCTATGAAAGTTCGGATATTCCTGCCTATGTGGAATACCTACGTGATGCTGGTATTAGTGACGATCTTATATTCTCTGATGAGTACAAGGATAACCTTTTAACTGATTGGAACAATAACGATTTCATCGATATTTCTGAGGACACATTTGAAGATCCAAGTGATTGGTTACCCTGGGAAACTGTCCCCATTCAGAATACGCAGGATGTCGATAAATTCTACACATACGGAAGTGGAACGACCTTCTATCGTCTTCGCTGGAACGAGGATGAAAAAGTAACCTGGAATATTAAGGCATCAATCACAAGCCAGTTAACTAAATATCATCTGATTAAAACAGGGTTTGAGATGAACATCTATGATGTTTTTGATCACGATGTAGATATGCCATCCGGTGGTAATATTTATGGTATGAACATCGGTTCGCGTCACGATTGGGGTCGTGAGGAAGAGAGTTTTGATGATTATGGCTATGATGGTATTGGGAATACGGGTGATGAAGGGGAAGGAGATGGTGTCTGGAACCATCAAGATTGGGGCGAAGATGGACTGTGGGCTTTAGATGGTAATAATGATGGCGACTATGATGATGAATTTATAGATCTACCCCCCGATAAAGGTGAGAATGATGGAAAGGTAAACTATAGTGAATCAGCTGAACCTTGGGAGGATCTCTATGGAGACCTTTCTAGAACCGAAGTGCAATCGAAACTTGATCCAATATGGTGGGGGGTTTTTATCGAAGATAAGATGGAATTTGAAACGATGATTGTAAATGCGGGTATTCGGATTGATTATTTTGATCCCAAATTTGATAATTATCCCTCAAATATCGAAGATCCCGTTGTAGATCAGACAGTTGGTGGGGAGGTAAAGGATCCTACCAGCGTAGAAGCGAAGTTTTACTGGTGCCCAAGGTTGGGGGTTTCCTTTCCGATAACACATAGGGATGTTCTCTATTTTAACTACGGTAGAACTTTTCAAGTGCCACAATTTCGGTATATGTACCGCAATATCAACTGGGATTTCTCTGGTGCATTCCCGATTGTGGGGAATCCAGATATTTTACCCGAAACCACCACCAGCTATGAAATTGGTATCAGACACCAAATAGGTCTTAATTGGAGAATCGAGGCAAAGGCTTTCTATAAGGATATTCAGGGATTAGTGGATACAAGGCAGACATGGATCAGGGCGAATCAATACTACACGCGCCACATCAATGGGGACTACGGAAACGTAAAAGGAGTTGAAATAGATCTCTACAAACAGTTTAGCAGGAATTTTGGAGGTGACATCAACTATACCTTTGCTTTTGCAAAAGGAAAAAGTTCATCAGCATTACAGAACTATCGGTTTACATGGGCAAGTCAGGTGATTCCTCGTGATGAAAGCTATCTTGATTGGGATCAGCGTCATACTATCAATGCGAATCTGAAATTCCGTGTGCCAGTAATTGGGGTTAATTTAAACTCGACAATGCAATATGGCAGTGGTCTACCATATTCTCCCCCAACCAGAACTTTGAAACCTGAAATTAATACTAAAAGGCTTCCAGGGACGTTCACAGTTAATCTATATGCAGATAAAGACATCCTCCTCCCCATGCTTGGTGAACACACCTCGCTTTCCATTATTCTATGGATTGAGAATCTATTTAACATCAAGAATATACAAAATGTGGATACTCGAGCTTGGAGAGATAATAATAATGAATGGTATGATATTTACAGCAATATTCAACAACGATATGATGATAAAGATGCTGCTTTCTTTGGTTCCGAAGATGATAACAATGGCATTGATGATGATGGTGATGGGTATGTGGATGAAACATTGAAAGAGGAGTATATGATGCTTATGGATGTGGACGGTGATGGCAAGATTGATTTTAATAAGGAATACCCAGCAACGGGTACATATGGTGTACCTGGTTATTATTCTGAGGGTAGATTAATTAAACTTGGAATATCTCTTAAATTCTAAAAGAACAAGAAAAAAGAATTATGAAAAAACATAACATCACATCAATCATCGTTTTTCTTATACTCGTTGTAGCAATTGCACCAGCACGGGATAAAAGGCAAATCATCGAAGGGCGGCCTCCGGGTACATTGCAAAAGGTTACTGCCCGTCCTGTAGATGCATACATGGTACACAATGTGGGTAAAGTGTGGACTGCAACAAGTAACTTTGGCAATTATGGAGACCCAAACGTTCCTGAAGGGTTACCATCCATGGAATGGCCAGGCGGTAGTGGAACACATCACCTGTGGGAAGGGAGGTTGTGGATTTCTGCACTTGTTGAGGGTGAAAAACGTTGCAGTCATGCAGACTATGGTCAGTATGAATGGCATCCTACAGAGGGTACGACTTTCGACCTGCCTGCATATCCATCAAAATCGGTGGAAGATAGCTATTGCACATTTGATGATTACGATGGTCCACACACGACAGCACCTCTTGGTCTCCGAATTAACCAGCGGGGATTAACCTGGAGTACAACGGACTACGACGACTTTGTCATTTACGAATTGGAAGTGATGAAGGATAAAGGGGGTGATGCTTATAGTGGAGATGAACTTAATGAGTTGTATGTAAGTTGGACGTACGATTGTGATGTAGGTACGGGAACGGACGCAAGCAATCCGCATATTGATGATGCTGTTGATTTCGATGGTTGGGACGGAAACAACCCTGAGGCACAGATTACCTATAAGGAAGACCTGGTTGAGAATGGAGACTTGGATGGCGATGGTGTTATCGAGGGATACGATGACTTTGGTATCCCATATGGCTGGAAAAACGTAGGTAGCCCCTCATTAATACAGCCGAACTATGAACCTTCTCTTGCATATCCGGATGGATTCTATGATGAATATACCGTTTTTATTCCGGAAGATAACAGTAATTCTCCCGTCATTCGCTGGCAATTAGATGCGATAAATCCTGACTATATAGCCACAGCAGGTGAAGTAGCAGTTATTGATGATGATACACTTCGCGGTTACGTTATACCCAGAAACATGTCCTATATGTATGATGCAGATGATCCTACCACGCCTGAAGACGACACTAATGAGGGTGACAATGTCCCTGGGTTTATTGGCGGTCGTTTAATCTATACAGATTATTGGAAGCTCTATGGTGCCTATAACGACACGGAGGATGATACCCTGATGAGGGTTTTCAGTCACCAATGGTGGAACTGGGAATCAGATCCCGCTACAGATAGGGATAAGTTTGATTACGCCACAGGAACGAATATTGAAAGTCGTGGAAACAAGTTTATGCCCCACCCTTTCGATGTTGGTGCACCAACATTTGACTATCGGTTTATGCTAACCACCGGCCCATTTAATAATTTTGCTATGGGAGATACGATAGAGTTTGTGTATGCAGCTATTATTGGTCGTGGCATTAAAGATTTACGGCTGAACGCTGACACTGCTCTTGAAGCGTATTTTGCTGGAAGTACAGCGGGTACACCTTATGATACTAAAAGTCCAACAGAAGATGTACACTATCTCCTTCCTGTACCACCACCGGTCCCTGTGTTAACTTACAGTCCGATGTATAAGGGAGTGAAACTTTCGTGGGATATCTCTGCTGAGATAGTAGTGGATCCATTGGTAGGTGCAGCTGATTTTGCCGGATATCGGATTTATCGTTCTGAATTCAGGCCAGGTGAATGGGAGCTGATTGCCGCTTTTGACAATGTGTATGGTGCTGTCTACATAATAAATTTTGAAACAGGTGACACCCTCTATAATGGTCAGAAGTTTGATCTACCACCGTACGATGGTAATCCTATGTTGCATTCTTTTATTGATACAGTTTCTACCTTTCAGGCAAAAGATGAGAATGGAGATTGGGTAGATCTGATCTCAGGAATAGGGAGACCTGTTAATAATTTACCTTATTACTATATTGTTACTGCTTATGATGATCCTGCTGCTCACGGGAAACCGGAATTTCTACCTATTGAATCGGCGCGAGCAAATTACAAGACAAATCCAGAAACAGGCGCTCCGGAACCAGTTTATCCAAGGAAGATTTACAGTGGTGGAGAAGAATGGGATGGAAGAGAAGTATCCGTATATCCAAATCCTTATCGAGGAGCTTCAATTCTTGAACAGCAGTATGAAGATAAAATCAATTTTACCAATTTACCTCCTGCTTGTAAGATTTCAATCTTCAGCCTTACAGGAGATCTCATCAAGGAGATTTACCACTATGATGGTACTGCAGATGATTCATGGGATTTAGCTTCTAGGACGGAATTGGCTGTTGTGAGCGGATTGTATCTTTATATGGTAGAGGCTGATTTACCTACATATCCAAAAAAGCAAGTAGGAAGGTTTGTGATACTACGAGGTGATTGATGATTAGAATAACACAATTAACTTCAAAAGCAATTATCATCTTTGTCGTTCTATCTCAGTTTTTGTTTGCTCAGAAATGGGATCGTCCGACAGGTGAAGATGAACCAACATCGAGAACAGCAAAGGTAGGGTTTGTTGGTGCTCAGTTCCTGAAGATTGAAGTGGGTGCCAGAGGATTTGCCCTGGGTAACGCCATTGATCCCACAGTAGATGATGCATCGGCGGTGTTCTGGAACCCTGCGGGTCTTACGCTTAGTAGTGGACGGAACCTGTTCACGGCAAAAACGAGCTGGCTTGCCGGTATCGATCATATCGCTGTGGCATTCTCGATGAAGTTACCTGGCGTTCCTGGTTATATTGCTGCCAGTTATGTGGGGCTTCAATCAGGTGAAATGCCCGTGACTACACTTGAAGATCCAGACGGTTCCATCTCTGGCCAGACATTCAACGCAGTGAATTCTGCGTATGGTCTTGGGTATGCAATAAAACTTACCGATAAATTTAATTTTGGGGCCCATGCCAAGCTTATCAGTGAAGACTATGCCAATGGTTTGGCTGGGGTGGGAAATGACTATGGTGCTGGTATGACATGGGGTGTGGATGTTGGATTACTTTATCTAAGCGGATATAAGACTATTCGGATTGGAATGTCCATTCGGAATTTTGGCCCGGAAATGCAACTTGGTGGAAAATACTGGGATTACTCCATGGGTGACACTCTTATGACAGATGAGGGGTTTCCCGAAGATCTTAATTTTAAACCCCACGGATTGCCCTTAACATTCCGCTTTGGTCTGGCTGCGGACCCAATTGATAATCCAATAACAAAACTGACGGTTTCGATTGTAGGAGAGCATCCTGCGGATAATTACGAGAGGGTTAACACGGGGGCAGAACTTGTTTTCATGAAATTTTTTGTAGGAAGAGCTGGTTATGTGTTTAACCACGATACAAGGGGAGGGTCAATAGGATTTGGAATTAATGGCTTTCCCATCGCTAATGTCGGGAGAATAAACGCAGATTTTGCAATCACAGAATTTGCGTTATTTGATCCCGTCTGGATGGCATCGTTTGGCATACAATTTTAACATAGTTGAGAGGCTAATGAAATATCACAAATTAATACTTAGAACATTCCTTTTGAGCATTCTTGGTGTGCCCATGTTGACTGCCCAGGTTGGATTAGATCCACAAATTGGTCAGAACTACATGTACTGGATATATGGGCAGGGTTTTTTCTCTGGCTATTATCAGTCCAGTGCCACGTTGAATACGATTGGCGACAACTGTTACGTTTTTACAGAAGATGCACTGGTGCGAGACCTCAAAGTTGCTCCCTGGGATTCCAGAACATTAGTGGCGACAACCAATTCCGGTGTTTTTGTGTCAACAGATGCAGGATCTACCTGGGTATCATCCAATGGGAGTGGCTCAGACATTCTTCCGGAAGAACCTGCTTATAATCTTGCAAATGAACCGGTAGTATCATTAGATAATTTTCCCATTCAACACAGGAAGCAAGTTAATTCTATTGGTTTTCAGGATGAGGAAACTTGGTGGGTTGGAACGAAAGGTGCAAAGGGAGTTTATCGGTCTACAGATTCAGATTCAACCTGGAAAAGAAAGAACACAGGACTTCCCACGCTGGATCCCGATGGCCCCACGGAACCTAAACCATCTGAAAATCCTAATGTATATAAGGTGTTTTTTGTTCCCGGACAAACAAAAGTCTATGCTGCCACAAATGCAGGATTATTTTATAGAAAAACATCACGGTTTCTAAACATAGGTAATGGCTTCCCAGATCCACCTACAGTTGATTGGCCATCCATTCCTGTTTACGATATCCTTGCGTATGATACCCTACTCGTTGCAGCTACTGAGCAAGGACTTTTTCGCGGAAGTGTCGAAGAAGAATTTGAAGATAAATTGCCCATCGAAGGGGGTACAGTTACAATTGACACCACATTTTTAACCTATGTAGTTGAAGAACGATTGGATTCATCAAAAACGGAGTATTTCACTATTGATTGGGAGACAGGTGATTCCATCTGGGTTTATGAATATACTACTTCATATGACACGGTATCTTGGTATCTAACACTTGGTCTGGCTGATACATCCTCTGCTCGGAAAAATCTCGCCATAGACCAGTGGGTAAATATAATGGATGATTCTACGGGAACTCACTGGAACACAAAAGTAGCTTATAACAGCAACCTTGGGTTTTTTACCGACCTTATGAATGAGCGTGTTTACCATTTTAACAGTGAGTTTTTTGATGATGACGATCCAGATTCAACAACCTATAAGGATTATAATACCTCTCATCTTAATGTCTACCTTACAGGGGGAGAAACAGTTTTTGATATTGCGGTAGATTCTACGGGAGTTATCTATTATGGTACTGCATCTGGTGTCTATTCAGCGAGTATTGATGGCGGAACTCCAACTGATTTAGGGTTAACTGATGTCACGGTAAACGATCTTGCCCTGTCAACTGATGAGGGATTCCTTTTTGTTGCCACCACTGAGGGTTTAATGAGAACCAGTCTTGCTGGGAATATAGAGTGGTCTGAAGCTACTCCAAAAATTTATACCCTGAATACTGGTGATTCATTATCCTATATGACAACTTGCATTGCTATCGCAAATGAGGACACAATATATGTTGGATGTGGAACGCCCCTGCTGGAGGATCCTCGTATTGTCACTTATCGGACAGGCGGTATACTTGCCTCGTATGATGGAGGGGAAACCTGGACACCGATAAATATCGGTTTAACAAACAGGTCCATCAATCCTGAGGATGTTGCCAGCATACAAGCGGCTTTCGACAGTACAACCGTTGCAGATTCTTCTAAAGGACTTTATGAGATGTTGACAAACTGGTATGGGGATGTTCCTAATGTGGATGGAGATGATCGAGTAATTATCCTGATCGCAGATATGGATGATAACGCCTACAATTCTACTAGCGATCTTGTTATTCAGGGATATTTTAATTCAGCTGATCAATCACTGACAGATATTCAACCCTACAGCAACATGCTGGATATTATTTATATAGACTCTGATCCTCTGGATCCCGGTGAAGGGCAGGAAGGAATTTCCCGTGCTATATCGAGACTCATCTGTTATAACTATGATCCAGATGAGGTTGAGTGGGTATTAACAGGTCTGGAGCATTTTGCTTCATTCATTACAGGACATAAAAGCATGCCTGAGGATAGTATCTTCACTATCCAGAATGATAACAGTCTAATGGTAGGTGATTATGCCAGAATAAGGGAATACAATCAGTTATTTAGCATTATGGAATATCTTTATGAACATTACTTTAGTGAGGATCCCTTCTCACTGGAATCTGATGCAACAAAGCTGATGTATGCCATTGTTCAGGAGACAGGAACCGGGACGGATGGTTTGGATAGTGTTCTTACAGCCGTTACTGGTGGACTAAAAGATTTCTCCGATGTGTTTGTTGAATGGGCTCTTGCCGTG
>CAZHRR010000032.1:0-11218 GCA_964534955.1 uncultured bacterium | reverse complement strand
ACACTTGTCTTTAATGGCTCTGATGCCAGTGATATTGCACTTTTTATTATTAAGCAGAAGAATAAGTTAACCAAAGATTCCACAGCTTCTATTGATTATATTGAACTGGATACTGTTCAGAATAGAGCTGTTTATACAGATTGGAGTGATTTTGGTACCGCTTCTGTAGTAACGGATTCATCTATTATCGTAAGCATTGATACTGTTAATGCCATTATTGACACCACTTATATCAATCCATCTGATTACCAATATTTTGCCATAATTGCTGTCTGCCGGGGTGCGGGGGTGGAAACCGGTGGATCATTTGTAGTGGATGATGAATTGGATTCTCCTGGATTGTTTGATTTGCAGGTTGATCAGAATTGTGAACTGACGAATTATCTGGACATTTACGCATTCAGTGATATGAGGGTTTACGCTGATGGCGCGGTTGGGAATGATGAAGATCTTGAAGGTCCCAATCTCAAGATCAGTGACGGTGATTCTGTACTGATATCCTTTGTTATACCGCGATTCTATGATGCAGGAGATGGATATATTTACAGGAGTCCCTTTGATTTAAGGGAATTCTTACCCTCGACAACGTATGAATTTTTATTTATTGGATCTGCTGAAAGTATTGGTGGGAATAAAATAGATTCTGACACGGTTATAGTTATGGCGATAGAAGTTCCCGCAGCTACCGGGAGGTTTATATCCAGCAAGCTTGGTGGATTCACCCTTTCTATCCCATCCTTTGCTTTTGATGAAGATGCTTTTATTACTATAATTGAAAAACCAACTATGGATTCGCCTGGATCAGTAATACCACTGAAGAATGTATTTACGATTGGGACTAAAAATCATACATTGAAAAAAAGTATAAAGGTTGAATTTGACCTGACTGGAATAGACCTTTCATCATTTAATGTGGAAAAGCTGGATATTGTCGTTCTCCAGTATAATACAATCAATTCTCTAGAAGCAATAGTAAATATGGATAAAATGGTAGTCACAGCAGATGTTCCAGTGATAGGTTCCATCCAATTGGTGATGAATCCAGCCAAGAAAGGAGTTAATGCACTCCCCACTGAATATGCTCTTCATCAGAACTACCCCAATCCTTTTAATCCAGCAACGACACTTAAGTATGATTTACCAGAAGATGCTCAGATGACGTTGAAAGTATTTGATATCCTTGGAAGAGAGGTAATCACTCTTGCTAATGAATTTAAAAAAGCAGGTCACTATTCGGTAAAATGGACAGGACAGGATAATCATGGGAATAGCGTAGCAACCGGCATTTATTTTTGTCAATTTAATACCGAGAACTATTCAAAAACCCTTAAAATGGTATTGGTCAAGTAATTATGATGAAACATACAAAAACACTCATTTTTATTAGTCTTATTGTCATTGCATTGATAGTCTGGAGTTGTGTTGATGAAATCAGTGATGATATTCCTCCCGTGTACGATAATGATTCCACTCTTATTGTTGATGGGTGGGAATTCTACAAAAGCGGAGAGTACGATTCGGCTCTGACTAGATTCCAAAGTGTGAACGATCGTAACGCCCAAGCAACCGAAGCGTACATCGGTAAGGGCTGGTCAAACTTCAGGTTGGGGTATTATATACCAGCTACAACTGAATTCAATGTGGTATTGAATCTCGCTTCAGAATTTGACGATGACGCTTCTATGGCAGATGCCTATGCAGGACTATTTCTCATTGAATTGGCAATCAGATATGAGTTGGAAACCGATCCAGAACAAGATCCCACAGAAGAAGAACTTGTTGGAATGATGCTATTAGCCCTTGACATAGGCGAAAGTGCTCTCACGTATGATCCAGATTATTCCACCAATCACGATCCAGATTATAGCTATATTGAGATTCACGAAGCGCTTGCCCATAGCTATCTTTACCTCCATCGGTTTGAAGAAGCTCTTGGACATGCTGAGGCTATTTACGGCACCACTCTTCTGGCTGATGGTGGCATTTCAACAGAAGAAATTTCAGTCGAATTGGTTGTTGCCCTCTCTGAAGAAGGAGATCGAAGCCTGACCTTTACGGGTGGCTATTGTTCCGATGATAGTCTCACCTGGTTGGGGCAGGACAGTTGTGAAGCTCATTTAGGCGTCTGGAGTCTCCATGAAAATGCAGTTAGAATTACGGATATTCAGGATGCTAACCAGGACTATCTTTCCGTACATAGTGATATAAAGGATTATCTCTATGAGGATGACGTAATTAATCTTGCCAGTGATTACTACTATCCGACTCTTACGGAAACAGTAGTTTGCTATATGGTGAGTCATGCTCAGCCGGAGCAACCTTCTCAATTCTGGTATGTCCTTTATCTTGGGAACAAGGGATTATACAACATTGAAAGTATATCTGAGTTGAAAACGGAACCTGTTCTAATATGGTGGAGGGTAGACACTACTGGTGTAGTTTGGGATACAACCGAAGCAACAGGAACTTATTCTGAGGATGACACCTGCTGTTTCTTTTATTCCGATACCACCTTTGAACAGATTCCTTATGCTATATCAGGAGAAATTTGGGAGCCATTGCATAAGACTACTTGGTTACCTCCCGATTCAATGGATGTTATGCTGGGGAATGACACCTCGAGGGTGGTGAACAATAATAACTGGGTTAATCTTTCTGATGAAATAGATACTGAGGGAGGCACGTTTAGTGTCACCTACAATTATGGACAGTACAATGTGGTATATGATAAAGTTAGTGACTTTATGATATATTTGAACTATCTTAACAGTAAACTGGGCGTTTCTGAGAATGAGTAAGAAACGTCCGAATTCGTAATCAAACAAAAGGAGGTACAATAAATGAAGAAAACAGTTAATGTGGCTCTTGCTCTTGTCTTCCTATTTTCTCTGACAGCTCAGGCAATCGCTCTGGAGGCGGTGATCAAGCCCTCAGGCGATATCGTTACAGCTCAGGAGAAATCAATTCTAGTATCAAAGGCAGGAGAAGAACACAAAGCTATTAATAATAACGTACCGATGATGAACACTCTCTACCAGACAGATCCCGAACTGGTTCCTGTAAAAGGTAAGTTACCTGATATGAACGGGAATCGGTTTCCTTCGACGATTTATTACGGTGAAGGAAGTACGGGTCTTGGTGGCTTCATATTCAACACAGGTGATAGCGCAGCAGTCTGGTTCAGACCTCTCACAGAATGTGAGGTAACCGGTCTCCAGATCTACTTCCATGATGAAACTGAATTGGTAGGAACGGATGTTACATTTCAAGTTCGTGAAGTCCTGGATACTACATCCACCAGTGTGCCGGGAAACGGGTTGTATGATTTCTCGTATTGCAACGCGACCATCGGTGACTGGATGGGTAATGTCCTTACGGAATATACGATGCCCTTGACTGGCTCTGATCTCTATCCTACGCTGGTGGACATCGATTTTGGTACCCCAGTAGATGTAGAAGCGAATGACTTTGGTATCCAGGTAGTAGGTGATTTTGGTGCGGATGGAGCAGACCTCTTGTATTTCGGCGGGGTTGGTGGTGCTGGGACTACGTACAACCACGGTATTAAGTATTACTTCACTGGTGCATCTTATTGTGATGAAGGGTGCTGGGTACCGCGGTTAAATTTTGTTATTTACGCAAAAGTGGACTACTACGGTGACCCACCCCCATTTATCACAGAGGTAGAGGATCTACCCGATGTCTACTTTTCATGTGATCCGGGACCATATGAAGCCACAGCACACATAGAAGATATGGGAACTGATATTTTCACCGGTGAACTCACCAGTGTTCTCTTCATTTACGATGCCGGTACTGGTCCGGATACGACAGAACTTGTGGGTACCGGTGTGGATGATGTCTTTACCGGAACCATTCCATCTCAGCTGGTAGGGACCGATGTCAGTTACTACTGGGTCGCCGTAGATAATGGTGATGAAAACCCAGATACCTCCGCTGCGGTACAGCATACAACTAGTTTGGAGCTGACACCGTTGTCATTTTCGGTTCGCGAGTACACAGATGGTGCCGACGGACTTATTCTGGATGATAGTCCAAATCCGTTGGATGAAACATACGCCACAAGGATAAGTGATGCACTGAAATTGCTTGGGTATTCTGGTGACTTCTGGAATACAAAATCGGGCGGCGTTCCTTCGGCATGTGAATTAGCATACTATGACCACCTAGTAATAGTACAGGGTCTGAACAGTGAAGGAAATCTCGGTGTTGGAGACTTGCTTGAAGCGGACATTATGGCATTTTTAGATGACGGCGGGAACCTGCTCTTTACCTCTGCTGATTACATATTTGGTATAACGGGAGGTGCTGAGGGGTGGCAGACTGTAGATCCGGCTCTATATGCATTTCTTGCTGATTACCTGCACGTCAGTGACTTCTGGAGTGATTGTAACTATTACCCAGAGGATACCACCTATACGATGGGTTCGAAAGATACTATGTATACTGGTATTAATGGTAATATTCTCACAGGAGCTATTGATACTTTCTATGTTGATGTTACATTAGCTGGTGAGACGTCTAACTGGGCTGATGAGGTGATTGGCGATGGTGATGCAGAGTCTATCTTCAATGTTTACAGTGTAGATGAAGAGGACTTTGTGGACTTCGGTGGTGTCATGTATGAAGGTGTGTTCAAAACGGCGTTTGTTCCGTGGCATCTTGAAGGTATTGTTGAGTCTTCTGCCTTGGATGAATTCCTGGATAAGACCGCTCAGTGGTTTGTTTGGGAACATGTGCCTGTTGTTAGCGAAGTAGATGGTCCAACAGGACCTATCTTCACTTCTGACGATCAAACTATTGTTGCTACAGTTGCTGATGCTGAAGGTGATCCATTTACGGTTGATCTGGTTTACTCAATCGATGGCGGTGATGAAGTTACTGTTGCCATGACTGCAACCAGTGACACAACCTACACAGCCGTTATTCCCGGACAGGCAGGTGGAACAACAGTGCAATATTACATCGTGGCTACAGACGCAGGAGGCTCGTTCGTAACGGATATTTATGAGTATTTCATCTATGCTCCAAGTACTGACCTGTTGTTTATCCTGAACAATGAAATGGATGCGAGTGGCTATCCGGGTATGTATTATCTGTACAATGGTGTTGGTAGTCTGTGGTACTGGCCTGATTTCTGGGAAAGTGGCGTAAATGGATTGCCAACAGCGGAGCTGCTTGCCTTCTATGATATTGTCATTGAAGTCACCTCAACCAATGATTATCCGTTTTTAGCTGCTGGCGCTCCTCTTGGTGTATATTATAATACGGTTGTTTCAGACTGGTTAGCACTCGGAAACAAGAACTACGTCCTGACAGGTGACGAGACCTTTGGGATAGCGGAATTGAGCTGGGCCAATGTGAACTATGAAGCTGGTTCTTTCTTCTACGAAATGGGTGTTGATTCCAGTTTGAATGACATTAATGCAAGTGCAGTTACCCAGTTGTTACCAGTAGATGGTGATATCATTTCTGGTCATTTGTATACGGCTCTTGGCGATGATACATTGCTGTATGATCCCGGATATGAGATTGAATACGCAAACTACCTTGATGGTATGGTTCCGACTGCAGATGCTGTTGTCTGCTTCACAGATACGGCCGGAACTGCCGTTGGTGTTCATAGAGAATGGCCCAATGGAAATAAAACCATGTTTCTTGGTTTCGATGCATTGTCCTTAAACGGTGCTCCTTATGTATGGTGGAGTGTTGCTTGGCAAGGTCCATTGCATCAGGCATTAACGTGGTTTGGTTTGACAACAGGTATTGATAATGAAGTTACATTACCGCAGAAGTTTGCGCTTCATCAGAACTATCCAAATCCGTTCAATCCCATCACCAACATTCAGTTTGATCTGAAGAACGATGTAAATGTTGATCTGACCATCTACAATCTCCTTGGACAGAAGGTTATTACTCTTGTGAACAAGGATATGAGGGCCGGCTATCATTCCATCCGTTGGAACGGGACAAACGCTTTTGGAAGTCCTGTAGGAAGTGGTGTCTACATCTATCAGATTAGCGCGGGTGACTACAGTGCAAGCAAGAAAATGCTCTTCTTGAAGTAGTTACTGTTTCATCTGATTGATTGGAAAAAGCCCTGGTCGTTTGATCAGGGCTTTTTCATTCAGGCACTTCCGACTACATGTCGATGAGGTATTCCACGATTACTTGATTTCTAACTGTTTTTTTCTCTCTGCAAGTTTAAATTATCTATGTCATGATTGTTCGCTACTTATTTCCGATCTTAATTGTAAGTTTGGCATTTTCCGTGGCGATTGCGGGGACATGGGGAACCATGGCCGGTAGGGTGATAGAAAAAAAGACCGGAAAACCGCTGGTGGGGGTAAATGTCATCATCGAAGGGACGGACCTGGGCGCAGCCACTGATGATGATGGTCGCTACTTGATTATCCGGGTAGCGCCGGGGAAATATCGGGTGCATGCGTCTATGATCGGTTACCAGAGGCAAATCAAAGAGAACATCGTAGTTCACTCCGACTTGCGGGCCACAGTGGACTTCCAACTGGAGCAGGGTGTAGTACAGGGTGATCCCGTGATTGTGGAGGGGAAGCGAGTTCTGCAGAAGGACATCACTGCCACTACCCGCTTTGTAGATGCCGAGAGAATGGAAGTGCTCCCTATCCAGTCGTTCCTCGATGTGGTGGAGCTGCAGCCGGGAATCCACGAAGGACACGTCCGGGGCGGGCGGAAGGCGGAGCTCCTCTATCTGGTAGACGGCATGCCGCTGCAGGACGCCATCCAGGGGGAGGTGAGCGCTCAGCTTCCCAATCATGTGATCACTGATATTTCCGTGCAGACCGGCGGCTTTGCGGCAGAGTACGGGAATGCCATGTCCGGAGTGGTGAACATCTTGACACGCGAAGGAAAGGATGCCTTCTCCGCAAGGGTGGAGCTGCAGAACGAGAGCCTTCTGGACAACCTGACTCCCTTCGACGGTCAGCCACCATACAATCAGCGGGTGGAGGTAACTTTGGAAAGGCGGCTTTTTTCCACAGGCATGTTCTTCTTCGGCTCGGCCAACCTAAATACTCCGCTGTCGCCGTGGAAGCACGAGGAGTTCGGTGAGCGCAGGACGGTCTTCCCGGACGGAGAGAGCTGGGAGCTGAACTCGGTGGTGAAGCTCCATAACCGGGTGGATTCGCCCTTCCGCATCGTGCTGACGGAGCTTGTGTCGCTACGGGAGTGGACCGAGTACGAGCATCGGTGGAAGTACAACACAGCAGGACTGCCGCCCCGGAGGAGGCAGAGCTACCGGACGACCCTCTCCATCACGCACACCCTGTCACCGGAGTCATTCTATCACCTCAACCTCGGCCACTACTTTGTGCTGAAGTCAGTACTGGGTCAAGTGGTAGATTTGCTGGAGTTCTACCGCATTGATGAGGATCAGGACGACTATGTCTTATCAGGAGACTACCCGTGGTGGATGGACCACGAGGAGGTGCAGAAGATCGTCAAGTTCGGCTACGTGAAACAGCTTAATCACTATCACCAGCTCAAGACCGGACTGGAGTTCACCCAGTACGACCTCTACAAGAAGAACCTCCTCATCCGGGAGCTGCCAGCCATTGATCCTGAGTTTCGCCGCTACGTCACCTACAACTCGGAGTATGAGTACGATCCGTGGATGGGAGCCCTTTACTTGCAGGACAAGATGGACTACAACCAGCTGGTGGTCAATGTGGGTCTGCGGTACGACTATTTTGATCCTAAGGCCTCCCGTCCGGCGGTGGAGCAACAGATTTCTGAGGATCTGACGCAGTGGGTTATCAACCACGACAGCACAGTGGCGGCGGAGCCAAAGAGCCAGTTCAGTCCTCGCATTGGCGTGGCGTTCCTTATCGGTCCTGACAGTGAAATGCGGGTGAACTATGGGCACTTCTTCCAGATGCCAGCTTTTGAGTACCTCTATACCAATTCCAACCTCAACACCGCCGCCGGTTTCTCCCCGGTGACGCTGGGCAATCCCGACCTGTCACCGTCCCAGACGGTGTCTTACGAGTGGGGCGTACGGGCTCATGTGGGAGAGCACTATGTGATTGACGCCACCGTCTTCAACAAGGATGTGGTGAACCTCATTGACGTGGGGACGTATCTTGATCCTTCTGCCGCGGCGGGGGATATTCCGGTCTCCGGATTTGTGGAGTACCGCAATCTCGCCTATGCCAATATCAAGGGGGCGGAATTTGTCTTCTCCCGGGAGCTGGCGGACGGGTTCAGTGGCGAAGTAAGCTATACTTTCATGTCAGCCGTGGGGACCGGTTCCAGCGAGTTGGCCACCCTCCAGCAGCTGAGCGAAGAGTTTCAAACATCCAGCTCCGCCTTCCCGCTAAGCTGGGATCAGCGCCACGGCATCGTCGCCATGCTGGAGCTGGAGCGGAAATGGTTCGGGCACCTAACCTTTTTGTGGCAGTGGAACGGCGGTTTTCCGTACACGAAGTATGTGGGATACGGGACACATCCCAACAACTACCGCCTGAATTTCACCAACAGTCTCGACATCCGCTTCAACCGGAAGTTCACCTTCTGGAATAGCACACTGGACCTCATTGCCGAGGTCATAAATACTTTCGACAGCGACAACAACCTGTGGGCTGACTACGGCGGATCGGTAGGCGGACGGCTACACGATCCTACGGCGTGGGACCTGGGCCGGGTAGTGCGGCTGGGCTTCTCATGGGAGTACTAAAACAATCGCCACGAAGGCTCGCCTACCTGCTGGCAGGCAGGAAGGCACAAAGGTGTGATATGATAAAAAATATAACATTTTGTTTTTCTTTGTGCCTTGTCCGCAGAACCCTGTGGGGTGTTTTAGTAGCTGTCATAATATCCGGGTGCTGGGAGCGGCAGGAGATATCGGTGGTGCCGCCGCCTGTGCCGGTCTATACTCTCAATGGCGTGGTGACAGATATTGATTCGGGAGAACCGCTGGAAGGAATCGCTGTGAAGATATACAATACCAGCACGGCTGTATCTGGTTGGGATACAACACTGTACGACACCACAGATGAAGATGGTATCTATTCATTCACCGAAATCGTTTCTCCAGGCTTCGTGACGATGTATGTTTACCGGGACAGTAAGATGGTGTACTCCAAGTTTCTTGTTCAGCAATGGTATGACCGGCAGTTTGATTTCAAAGTGCCTAAAGCTGCTTTCGCTGAGAAGTACGGCATCGTTTATCCTGGGAGTGATATCTATGGATTCTGTTGGAAGGATTCTTTCACTCTGGCGGTTATTGCCAAATGGACAACAATTCTGGAGGGCGATGGTGCTGAGTACCCCCTAAAGAAAATCTGGGAGAACTCGAATTGGAGTGGGTTCGAACGAATATCTGATGATGACACAGTGTACAACAACCGGGAGTACCGGGGACTTGATTTTGACGGGGAGCGTTATGTGGCTTTGAGCCGTCCCACGTTTCTTGTTGCGGGTGAGGATACTCTGCAAGATGATGGCGGGATTTATTTTCTCAGTCCCGCAAGTCAGGCGATTCTGGAGCATGATACGATTCCTGTATCACCTTACCGGGTAAGAGACATCTCGCTTGTGGGTGATGAGCTCTACATAGCGGCGGAGACCCGTCTGGTCAGGTGTAATCTGGTTACTGGGGATACGCTCATTGTCTTCAATCCAGAGGCGTGGTACATAGCAGTGGCAGCCACAGACTCACAGGTCTTCGTTTACGACGACGATATATATGCGGAGAACCTCGTAGTCATGAACACTCAGTTTGAACGACTTTGGACGTACAAGGTAGTTTTGGGAGCTGAGAGTGGATTTGACTGCGATGAAGCCTGCAACCTGTGGGGAAAGGAGGGAGTAATTGCGATTTCTATGCTTCAGGGACAATAGGCAGATTAATGAAAAAGATGTAACGAAGGCACCCCACAGGGTTCTGCGGACAAGGCACGAAGGAGTTGTATGAAAAAAAATACAAGGTTTTGTTTTTCTTTGTGTCTTAGTGTCTTGGTGGCGTTTGTGGTTTCAGGATGTTGGGATAGGCAGGATATCCCCGTGGTGCCGGCTCCCGTGCCGGTCTATACACTTAGTGGTGTGGTGACGGACATGGACTCCGGCGAGCCGGTACCGGGAGTCTTAGTGGAAGTATTTGACAGCAGCACCGCCTATGCCGGTTATGATACCACCGTGTACGATACCACAGACGATCTCGGTTACTACGAATTTGCCGATGTGGTTTCCCCGGGGTTTGTCTACTTTTACGCTTGGCGGGATGGTTACCGGGTGCTCTACGATGAGCTGGTGATGGAGTGGCGGGATGATACCACGAATGTGGCCATCCCGAAGGTAGCGGTGGCCGAGCCGTATGGTGTTGCTCTCTCGGAAGGGAATCCCCTCGGCATTGTCTGGAGAGATGACGCCACACTGGCAATCTTTGATACCTGGACCGCCACACCCAGCGGCGGCGGAGCAGACTATTCTTTCCGGAAAATCTGGGAGAGCACAGACGGCGGGGAGTTCTTCCGCCTGTCTGATGATAATGCGGAAATAAACGACCGCCTTTACAAAGCCCTCGGATGGGACGGTGAGCACTACACGGCGGTTACTGATACCTTCTCTATTGAAATTTCTCCTGAGCAGTGGGAGCTGGTGGAAGGGAAGTACTACACCCTCGATCCAGCGACGCAGGAGATTGTGTCGTACCAAGATCTGCCGGTGAGTTCCGCCGAGGTGGTAGACATTTCGTACCAGGATGGGATGGTTTTCCTCGCCTCAGGCCGGAAGCTGGTGCGATGGGACTTATCTACTCAGGACACGCTGGTGGTGGGCAATCCAGAGTTGGTCTACACCGGGATCGCCGCCGGGGAGGAAGTGCTCTACGCATACCAGAGTGATCCAGCCCAGACAAACCCTTTGAAGGCTCAGGAGTATCTTTTAGAGATGTACTACGACTTCACCACACAAAAGACCTACGCGGTGATGCTGAGAGATGCCCCAGCCCAGAAGCTCAATGTCAGCGGCTACCTGGCACTGGATGGCGAAGAGAAGTTGTGGACGATTGCAGTGGGAGAGATTTACCGGGTGACGTTGTTGGGTGAATGAGTGTTACTCGGTAAACAGATTGTCCAGCACAGACTTCAGTTCCTCAAGAGCTAATCCCTGTCCCAAATAACTTTCTCCACGTTTATCCTGAATAATCAATTCAAAATGG
>CAZHRR010000031.1:0-21017 GCA_964534955.1 uncultured bacterium | reverse complement strand
TAACATGGAAACCGTGATAAAAGAGGTGAAGGCTTGGCAAAAAGATCGTAATGGTAAAGAAGCAAATATTGATTGGCAGTTTACCATAGATGATGCGAGAATTAAACTGAAGAAATTATACCCGAACCTTAACTATTGACTTGACACTAGATACTTCTCAATAAGTTTATAATTACCCCTAAATTGAGTTCAAATACTGTCAGTTAACCTGCAATGTATGAAGAATTCATTAATAGTACTCCTAATCCCCTTATTTTAGCCGATGCCACCACTTGAAAGACCACAAGACTGAAAATCACACTTAATGCTTTTCACGTTAGGTTGATTGGTTGTTATACGCCGTTACAACCACTACTTAAGTATCACACATTTCTTTGTTTCTGTAAATTCCCCAGCTTCTACTGAGGATCCTGTGGAAATCCGATAGAAATACAGACCTGAACCAACATTTCTCGTATTCCACTGAACCGAATATAAACCAGCATCTTTTTGTTCATTTACCAATATCTCAACCAATTGACCCGCAATATTATAAATAGATAAATTCACTATTGCTGATTTTGGTAATCTATAGGAAATGGTTGTGATCGGATTGAACGGGTTGGGAAAGTTTTGTTGGAGGCTGAATTCGTCCGGGAAATTCAAATCCCGTATTGAAGAGCTCGGAGGCAGGGGGCTGCCGGCATTAATCCAAGCAGTGTGCCAGATACTCGCCAGATCCACAATGGCTCGGTGGATAGCATCGATGGTTATCGAATCCAGTTCGGTCCACAGGACATCATAATAAACCTGACCATAGGTCGAATCCTGACTCACCGCCAGGTCATCGGCAGTAATGATCAGTTCAACATACGGATAGATATCTTCAATGTACCCAAACACCGAATCAATATCACTTTGCCAGTAAACACCTGGGTCCTCCGGTAAAGGTAGTTCATCTAAATGGGGATTGATCATATGGGTTTCGAAACGTGAATGGATACCGTCGTTACCTGTTAGTTGACCATTGTAGTTCAAAGTCAAATGCAGGGGCTGGTGTGAATCGGCAACATAATGCCCCAGTTCAGCCGCAATCTGCCAGGCTTCATCCCACTGATCATTGAACATCAGAGTGCTCAAGCTGTCTGTCCACCACATGATTACCCAAGGCACGATCCCATAGTTGATAACAACGTCGTACCCGTAGAGATTGAGCATGTCTTCCCAGCTCGTAGGCAGTGTACCCTCGAAAAATTCCGGGTAATAATCAATATCCATATAGTGGTAATATCCGGGATTCTGATCTATATCTGGATCGACGGCATGCTCACCCAGGTAGGTCTGGTGTTCCTGCCAGAACGCCATTTCTGCAGGCACGTGATAGACAGCTTGTTCATTGATATATTCATGAACACTCCAGCCCCATCTCAGTTCTTCAGCACACAACGTCGTAGATATTACTAATATAAAAGTCGTAATTATTTTGCGCATGATAGTCCCTATAGAAAGCAGTCAGTCATATTTGTCAAAATTAGTGTTACTGAAAGTGTATCCCAACAAAAACTGCAGTGAACAGTCCCAAGACGAAGGCCAACGCGCCAATATGTTGAAGTGTTCTCATAGATCCTTCTCAGGCCAGGAAAGTCTCAGCTATCGGGGTAAGTCACATGTGCCGGAATTCTGTTCACATCACTTCTTTTATCTGAAATCATTTATCCATCGTATCCCGCCAAAGCGGGAGTAGATGGACACTACCAAGTTTTAGTGTCAGGTACTGGGGTTGAGCAACTTATTTTCAAGAACATTTCCGTTGATTTTCTATAAAGATACCTTTTTTTCTTTTCTCATAAGAAATAGATATTCGTGATGTTTCCCATCGCTATTTAACCAATCATTCGTCCATCTCATATTTGCCATAACATTTTTTTTATAATCAATTTCAACCACATTGAGTAATTTTCCTGAATCATTGATTATATCGCTCAATTCTTGTTTTGTGGCTCTACCGCCAGAACTATAAGATAATAAAATATATTTAGAATTGGTGTTTTTAATCAATTTATGAAGTGCTTTCATAGCAAGGAATTTGCCATCATTGTCTTTCCGAAATTCTTCAAATATAGATGCCGATTTTAAATCTCTACTATCTACTCTTCTGTTTACTTTGCCAAAAACATTTGGTTTGTCGTGTTTAATAATAGTAGTCCAAATGTGATAATAAGCAGCATATCGAACACGACTTGGGGGCATTTTTTCATTATTTGAGCCATAAGGAGGGTCAAAATAAACAAAATCAAATTTATTATCTGATATAGTATCGAATATGTCACCACGAATCACTTTATGACCGCCATTATGTTTAAAACGATTCGGGAGTTTCAATATCATATCATTATGTGAACGAGGCGACCAATTAGATAAATAGGAAACATAATGACCAAGCGTACTATCAACAGAATCAAGGGCAAAGATTAGACTTGTAAGTATTACACACTTATCTTCCCATTCCAAATTTAAGTTTTCTATTTCATCTCGAATAGCATCCAGTTTTCTTGTGTTTTTTGCTTGGAAAGGGCGTTTTTTACCTGAAAGTTCAGCACCATAATTTTCTGTGTACCACCCATCATAACCGTCTAACCTATTCAAATGGTTAATAATCTTTTTATAGTAGGAATCTTCTTTATTAGCAATCAAAAAACAATTCGCAAAAACTTCTGACCAAATAGAAATATCACTTGATACAGTATTAAAACCTAACTGGGCAAATGCTTGTGAAACCCTTGTTGACCCACTAAAACCGTCTAATACAATTCTAACATCTTTTAGTTCACTCATTATTTGCACGATATAAGGCAAAATCTTGAGTTTTGATCCTGCATATTTAATACCCTGTGTTTTTGGTGTTGTAAATGTTGTTTCACCAAAAATGTGTAATTGTTCTTTTATCATTTTGTTTTTAAACGGTCAATATCTTTTTGTAGAATATCGTTTGCTGTTTTATGACCTTGTTTAGAACTATTTAGTGCAAGACTAAATAATCTAACAAGTGTTTTGTTGTGTTTATAAGAAATCCATCCATTTGTCATTGAGTCAAAATATGAAACGGCATTTTTTGTATTTGTCCAAAGACCACGTTGTAAAGCATTGGCAGAAGCACCACCATATCTTACTTCACAAATATATTTACCATCGGAATCAATGAATATAAAAATCGGGTGTTTTCTACCTTTTCCATCAATGACATTTTGCGTTTTATAATCAAATCTTTTATTCTTGTCCACAAAAACAATACGCGAAGTATTTTTTGTAGCTTTTTTATGGTTGAAAATCATTATGTTACATTTCAGGTCATTTTCATTGTAGATAAGTGGCATAACGTTTATTGCATCAAAATCTTCAAATTCACTTGCGGTGAAAATTCGTTTTATTTGTTTTTTGTCTACTATATTCTTGCCTTGTGTTTTAAGAAAGGGGAATAATTTTTGGTCCCTATCTGTCGAAAGTTGAAGAGGTCCGACGCCATAGGCCTTCAAACTCACAGGTAATTCAGTTTTTGTAATTTCATCTATAATTAAAATATCTTCTTCGTGTTCTTTTGCTCTAAACTTGTCTTTACCAACGTGGATACTTTTAAAGTCATACATAAATTGATTAATGAACTCAACCATTCCAACTTCTGCCAAATCGCCGTGTGTTTTGTTATCTATTAACCGCATAGTAAAAATATTTGATAAAGTGTTTACTATCAAATGTTTGTTTGTACCTGCTAATAATTTAAAACGTTTTTTGAAATCTTCGTATGCTACCATTTAATTTTCCTTGTTATCTAATCATCTAAACTAAATCAATTTTAATTATAAGTGTAACAGTTGTTTTGTCGATTTGCAAAGAAATAACACACTCATTATTTATCCTTTTTACATTTGAAAATACGTTGCATAACCCGTAATATATGACGAATTCATCAAATAGTGCTCCTATATGAGTGATATTGTGAATTGATATTCCACACAGCTCTAACAACATCATTCCCGAACACCCACCAAAAAAAGACAAACGGGAAGACAGCTCATCCTGCCTCCCCGCATATTAATCGCAGAAGTGTCTTAAACACTTCGGATGAATGTAGCTAGTTCAGCGTATAAGGGCAATAAATAGTAAAGGTTACGCTATACATTCTTAATAACCACTTACTACGGTATTTATCTTGTATTTACATTAAAACGGTACACATTACCCGCCTGCATTTGAATCCTAGGACTCATATGCCATTCCACCTTTGGAGCGTAAGGTTTTTCCCCGACCTGTCGGGCCTCTACCAACTATGCTACCGAGCCTATTTAAACATAGTCTCCTCACGTTAGTCGGTAGCGAAGGAGGAGACTGCTCGCCCGCCATTTTATTGGGAGGACCTGTCCCGCACCGATGACGAAGTCAAGGTCGGGAAGCTACCGAGTCGTGGGATCTAAAAAAATAAAAAAGCCCCGGAATTATTCAGGGCTTCACCAAAGTGGCCGAGGCCGGAATCGAACCAGCGACATCCGTCTACACTTTGCTACGCCGGACAGGTAAGGCTTTTCAGTCCTCTGTTCCCCCTTATATTAGTGAACTTGGAGGCAAAAGTGTCTATTTGGTGCCTATGAGAAAATATTATGATCTTCGACAAAGTTTGTTAATATGTGTTTAATTGGTTTCTTCTTGTTTGATAATGCAATAGGTAGGCTCTTTTTGTTTGATTATTCAAAAATGACCTTTGAATAAGTGTTTCAATATCTATTTGTTTAGTTAAAAACGGTTCCAGTAATCTATCTCTCCTTTTAATTGTGATATCCAACCTTTTAGCAAACTCATGGAAATCATCCAATCCAACACGTCCGTTTTTCTTCATCTCTTCCGATTCAAAGTTGTCTTTAAACAGCCCACCGTCCAATGCAAAATTGGCATCGTCAACATGTATTCTTGTGTTCACCAAATCATAAGCAGGGCTCAAAGTATTATCTCCGCTCTGAGTTTCTAAAACCGAGAAGTTTTTTAAATGTGCATCTCCATTTGAAAACAGATAGTTAAAAACAATAAGGCTGAATAGTTTTTCCAACTCAACGATATACGCAGGTACATACTTTACAATCAATTCTGCCATCGCTTCATAACTGAAATCATATTTAAAATTTATTCCTGCATTTTCTGATGTTTTGCCGGCAAGTGTTGCAAAATCTTCTTTCCCCCATTTTCTATCATCT
Source organism: uncultured bacterium (assembly GCA_964534955.1). GTDB lineage: Bacteria > Fidelibacterota > Marinisomatia > Marinisomatales > UBA2128 > UBA2128. The sequence continues at coordinate 15,798 of CAZHRR010000031.1, read as the reverse complement.
TCTTTTACATCAAATCGTTTGGTTAAATAGGCAGGTTCACCATTTTTAAAAAATATTAGCACATTTTCAGCCGTTGGGATACCATAAACCTGTCTTGCAATCTGCATGGTTAAATGTTCATTTGCCGGAACCTGATCAATCTTTTTAAGATCTCTTGGAATAGGTTTTAAGATGTGAGTACCCTGTTCGCCTTCATCGGTTAAGCGCAACTTATTTTTATCAAGAATTAGCGAGAGTTTTTCCTGCATACCTGATATGGAAATACGTTTCCGGTTTTCCAGAAATTTTTTAGCATCTTCTTCGCTGATCTCGGGAGGGTTGTATGGCAGAATATGGCTAACCTTTCTGCCGTTAAATACTTTATTCAGGCAGGTTTTGCTATAAGTATCAAACCCTTCAGCTAAAGTTCCCGGGCAATATTTTATTTCAGGCAAGCTCAAACGCTTTTACTTTTTAACAGGTTCTATGGTAACTGCCCCTACGGTATCACTTACAGCAGTTGCCACAAGTAGTCCGAAGTAATCGTTTTCGTCAATTTTTAACTGTCGGCACTGCAGCTTCCTGTTCACTCCCTCGGAAATCATATTGAAGAAAAAGGGGAATAGGTGGTCTGCTTGATACGTTTGCTGTGTTTTAGGTAGCGTCAAGCTAATTGGAGGCAAGTTGTCATTGGTAAACCAGGTATCATCATATCGGAACTCATAGTTTCTAGGATTATACTGTATTAAGGTTCCTGCCAGTTTCCCGTTTCGATATACTTTAGCAATTCGCATTTATCAGCGTATTGTTTTTTTTACTTCCAGTTTTATTTCCATACCCAATACTTCTGCCAGTTTACTCAGCGTTTTGAAGGTAGGGTTGCTTTTGCTGCTTTCTAACGCTTTCAATGTGCGCAGACCTACGCCAGACAATTCAGCAAGATGCTCTTGCGTAACGCCAAGTTCTTTACGCCTTTTCTTTAGTACTCGTATGAGTTCTTTTAAGTGCATTATACAACTCTTTTGCTAGCAAAAATAAGCAATGATTCAGGAAATACATAATAAAAAGCAATTAAATGCACCTTTTATTACTAATGGCTCGAAATAGAACTAATATTTATTCAATAGTGCTGTTTAATGCGCTTTTGCATATTTCCAATGCCAAGACCCATCATTATCTTGGATGGTCTTCATTAGGAACAGCATAAAAAAATTTAACCTCATCTGAAAACTCATCCAAGAGCTCACCATCATAATTATAATTTCTCATACCAACACCAATTATCCATTGGCCTTCATCATTATTGAGTCTTACTTAACTAACTTAAATAATTCATGAGTAAACGTACTATTTGAACTAAGTGCCGTAATAATTATGGATAGAGAAATCACTACGACAGGTAATTATATAAAACGTAAATATGCAAAGGAGCACTATTTACATAATTCCATATTTACGTTTTATCGCAGTGAGGAACAATCCGCAGGATCCTGTGGACAAATCTGAAAACCTGTAATAAATGATTTCCAAGCTGATGGTAAAATAATAAGACGGGTGTCCCAATTAGTCCATATTGTGGACATTTTGTATAATTTACAAATTAAAGTAGACTTCTATGTATCTCGTAGATATTCAAAGACTTAGTAGAGTGGCTCGGGTCGGAATTGAACCAACGACACAAGGCTTTTCAGGCCTCTGCTCTACCGACTGAGCTACCGAGCCTATTTAAAACATAGTCTCCTCACGTTAGTCGGTAGCGAAGGAGGAGACTGCTCGCCCGCCATTTTATTGGGAGGGCCTGTCCCGTACCGATGACGTAGTCAAGGTCGGGAAGCTACCGAGCCAAAAAGCGCATCGAAGTTACTTTTACCTCTCTCGAAAAGCAACCGCTAATTGGTCTCCTTCCCGTCGGATTTTGCTTGTGAAGGTACAATGAAATTCCTATGTTTCCCGCCGCTGATTCACCTACAGAAGTAAAATGAGCAAACAGATTATCATAGCGACAAGAAACAAAGACAAGGCTCGGGAACTAAAAACGCTCCTGTTTGATGCTGGTATCACAGCCAGAACACTGGATGAGGTTGACCCTGAGCGAAAGATATCCGAGGTAGAGGAGACGGGTATCACTCTTGAGGAAAATGCCTTGCTCAAGGCCTGGACTATTTCTGCCGTTTTAGGTAAACCCGTTATCGCTGACGATACTGGACTGGAGGTTGATGCCCTCGATGGAGCGCCGGGAGTCTACGCGGCTCGATATGCCGGAGAAGGGTGCAGCTATGCTGATAATGTCAATAAATTGCTTATTGCGTTGGCTGATGTACCGACTTCTGACAGGACAGCCCGATTCCGGACAGTTACCTGTTACACTGATGGTGAAAAGGAACTCACTTCAGAAGGGGTCGTAGAAGGACTAATTACAGATATACCTCTCGGGGAGGATGGTTTCGGATACGATCCGGTCTTTTTAATACCTCACCTCGAAAAAACGTATGCTCAACTTACGAGTAAGGAGAAAAATAGTTTGAGTCACAGAAGCAAAGCAATGAAATCACTTATTACACTTCTAAAGAATGAGCGGATTATAATGTCCCCATCCCCAGGGGATACAGTCGCATTTCCAGGAAACAAACAGAGGAGCCAGTTAGTATAGCAAGATCGTTACGTGCGTTTGTCCCCGGACGCGTAACCGGGATTCTCTAAAGCAGAAGCTTAAGAGGTATATGAAGCAGAAGTCACTCAACTTAGCCGCTATAGTGCAGCTGGGGCGAGTCATCAGTACGATCTTGCTGATCCTGACCGTCTGCCTGTTCAATCAGGCTGCTGGCCAGACAGAATCTGTCCGTCCCGAAGAGAATGCTTCCCAATTCAATATGCTGATGCTTATCCACGGCTATAAGGCTGCCCGAATGGTTGATCCGTACGAGAGGATTCCTCTGCCGTCTCCTTTTTCCATTGATTCGCCAAAAGAAGTTCGTGGTCTGTTCACAACAGAACTGGAGGATTTTGAGGCGTGGGCAGAAATAACCGGCAGCTGGGAGATAATCTCCTTCTACGAAACTGTAGGAGGCTACTTCCTGAAAATGCCGCTGACCATGACCGTGGAGCGCTATTTGCAGGAGAGAATCTACCGGGACAGGCTGTCGAATTTGTACAGTTCTTTGGTAAAGGCAAAATCTGATGAAGGTCGAAAGGGCGGCGGCAGATCGTGGGAAGTTGTGGGCGTTGAGACCGCTGCAGGTCGTGTGTCCCTCAATCTGAGAGGGAATATTCGAGTGATGGGTAAAATGGTGTTCCAGGACCAGACACTTGCTCGTAGCAATCTTCAGGAATCACAGACGACTCATTTGGAATTCGACCAGCAGGAGCATTTGAATATCGAAGGAAAGATCGGTGACCGTGTAAGTATTCTCATGGATCAGGACAGTGAACGGGAGTTCGATTGGGAAAACAACATCAAGGTTAACTATACCGGAACTGAGAATGAGATCGTTCAGAAGATTGAGGCGGGGAATATCTCCCTGTCGCTGCCGTCCACAAACTATGTAAGTTTCTCCGGTAAGAACGCCGGCCTTTTCGGACTGAAATCGGTTCTGAAATTCGGACCTGTGGATGTGACTGCTATTGCATCCATCGAGCAGACAAAAAAAGAGAAGAAAAAGTTTAAGGGAGGATCTGAATCTGAGGGTGCCACTATTCCTGACTATCAATACCGGGGAAATCAGTATTTCTTCCTCGATAGAGTCTTCCGTGATGGTGGAGCTTTTTACCACGACACCACCGGCGAAGCAGCCATCATCAATAGTTTTTATCCGTTGGATCAAGAAGGCGCCCACGTCATCCGCCCTGATCGAGTTGTGATCAATGATATTGATCTATTTAAGTCTGTAGGCGGGAATCCGGGAGCGGGTGTCTTTCGTGGTCGAGCTTATGCTGATCCTAATAATCCTGAGTTTGAACCCGGGGAAATGGAGGAGGCGTTCTTTGAGCGGCTTGAGTGGAATGTTGACTATACAGTAAGTGATGATTTGGGATATATACGGCTGAGGGTACCGGTGCAGACCAATGAGATTCTTGCTGTCTCTTATACTCTTTCCCGTCCGCAACAGGAAGAGGTGTTCAAGAGAGTCGGGGAACTTAGTACAAGTGTAGCTGAAGGCGATACTATCACTCTGAAGGTGATAAAACCTCAGACACCTAACCCGCGTCACTCCACTTGGCCATTAATGTTCAGAAATGTCTATTACCTGGGTACTACTGAAATTGAGAAAGAGGGATTCGACGTAAAAATAATCTACAAGCACGGCTCTTACGGGAACAACGAGATGGATGGTAAAGGTAATAATTACCTCAAACTCTTTGGTCTTGATCAGAGGGATGAGAACAATAACCTCATTCCTGATGATATCATCGACACAGGCAATATAAACATTATTAATTATAGTACAGGTGAACTGATCTTTCCCATGCTTCATCCCTTTGAACTCGATGATTCCGAACAATATTGGGGGGAAGGTAATCCCAGTGATGACCTCCTGGATGTATTACCTGACAGTGCCCTTATGTATAATAGCACAAACAGCTTGAATATTCGTGCTGAAACCAAGTTCGAGATTCAAGCGACCTATACCAATACCAGTTCGACGATAAACCTTGGCGGTTTCATGCTTGTGGAAGGAAGTGAGCAGGTTTTTCTCAACGACGTTCAGCTTCAGCGCGGCACAGATTATTACATTGACTATATGACCGGTACTGTCACTTTCCTGACGGAAGCTGTTACTGCTCCGGATGCCGAACTGGAAATCCTGTACGATAAACATGAACTTGTCTCTTTTGACAAGAAGACCATCGTCGGTTCACGGGCGCAGATGGACTTTGGCGAAAATTCATTCATCGGCGCTACTGCCCTCTACTTCAATCAGACTGTCATGAATGAAAAGATTGAAGTAGGATACGAGCCCACTCGGAATTTCATCTGGGATGTAAACGGCCGTTTTGAGACGAAACTTGACGTTCTGACTCAAGCGATTGACAAGCTGCCGCTTATCGAGACAAACAAGCCTTCATTATTCAAGATTGAGGGGGAGTTTGCTCAGGTGCTTCCAAACCCTAATCCAGTGAATAATGAGGATACAGGTGATCCCAATGGAGTTGCCTTCATTGACGATTTTGAAGGCGCTGAACGGACAACCAATATGCCTATCCGGTACCGGTTTTGGAACCGTGGCTCTGCTCCTGTGGATTCTCTCGATACTCCCCTCAGCGAACGCAGGCGGGCGAAGATGTTCTGGTATAATCCGTATAATCAGGTTTCTACGCGGGATATCTGGCCCAACCAGGAGACGAGCATACGTGCCCAGAATGAGCGAACGGATGTACTGGTCTTGGACTACTCCCGCCGGGAAGAACAGATAGAGAACGACGATCCTGATTCCAACTGGGCCAGTGTCACTGCAACCCTCTTCTCGGGAGACTACAACCAGTCCGAAAGCAAGTTTTTCGAAATTTGGCTGAATACCAATGCTGCCACTGGAAAGATGACCGTAGATCTTGGCCTTATCAGCGAAGACAGAAACGGTAACGGTGAACATGATAAGGAAGATCGCCCTCTTGAAGGTTTATCTTCCGGTAACACAATGCTGGAAGACGAAGAAGATATCGGTCTGGATTTGTGTGAAGATGCCTATGAAGATGGATATGGTGGATGTTTGGATTCACTGACATTTATTGAAGCGTATGATCTTGGACTCGACAGTCTTGTATACACAGGAGATGACATCGATCAGGATGACCCCAATGGTGATAACTGGGCCTTCAGTGAAACGGCAGCTGAGACTCGGGCAAAATACCGCTTTATAAATGGTAAGCAGGGGAATGGGACGGCTGCCCATCCACTGGAACCGAGATATCCTGATGACGAAGATATCACAGGTGAGGGCTGGCTGGACTATGATAATGATTACTACACTGCATCGTTTGAGTTGAGCGATGCCAGCGACGATTGGGATATCTATCAGGGAGGCGAGACATCGACGGGTTGGCGGCTCTATCGTATTCCACTGTCTGAGTTCAAGAAGATCAAACCGAGTGGCAACGTAACATGGGATACCATTCAGTTCATGCGGCTTACGGTCAGCGGTGTGCATAGTGAGGCACAGATACAAATCGCCAAGGTGGAGCTGGTCGGGAATGAATGGCAGGAGCTGGGTGTCAGAGCCCCCGGTGAGGATGAATACACAGCCAATGACAGTGTTTTCGCAGTGACTGTAGTGAACAATGAGGATAACGATGATTATGAACCACCCAAGGGAGTGCAGGGTGAGTTTGATCAAATAAATCAGATCCGTCTGAAAGAGCAGTCGCTGGTTCTCCAATTCAACGATCTCGGCCCACAGGAGGAAGGGGCTGCCAAGAAAAACCTTACTAAGTTGGCGGGTGATAGGGCTCAAAGTTATATGGCCTATAAGACCATGAAGCTTTATACTTACGGCAAGGGCAGTGCCATCTGGAGTGACACTTCAGACGTGGAGTTTTTCATCAGGTTTGGGCACTTTGATGGTTTGGAGGAAGTCTTCTACGAAGTGCGACAGCCTGTTTACAAAGAGTGGGATGAAGATGAAGGGAGAAATGCCTTAGCGATTGATCTTGATTTTCTATCCAATCTGAAGCTTCAGGATTCGACCAACGTAGAGTTGTTAAATGAGCATGATCATTTTATAGTGACAGATTCCACACGCCGGTATACGAGTTTAAGCCAGGATGGTACTGATACTTTGCGTACGTATTATATCCAGGGGAATCCGGCACTCAACCGCCTCGAATATTTTATTATGGGAGTTTTTAATCGCAACAGGTCTCAGCCTGTCACTGGAGAAGTTTTTGTAGACGAGCTGCGTCTCTCCAACGTCCGGAAGGACCGGGGTACAGCCATGCGCCTGCAATCATCCCTGACTCTGGCGGATCTTGGCAGCGCCACTCTAACGTACTCTCGTGAAGGGGCTGACTTTCACACTCTTCAGGAACAGTTTGGCTCAGGACGTCTCTCGACTCGAGAGACTTTCAGGTTTGACAGTAGAATTAATTTAAATAAGCTGTTGCCTCAAGCGTGGGGGTTAAGCATTCCACTGAATGTGGGATACTCGGAAAATGTGACGACACCCAAATATTCACCCGGAACCGATGTACTCCTCGATCATGATAAAGCTCCGGACAGTCTTCTTACTATGAGCCGCCAGATGTCCCTTTCTACGTCTTTTTCAAAATCAACTAAGTCAGATAACTTCTTCTCCAAGTACACGATTGATCGGCTGAAAGGTAGCTTCTCGGGTTCTCACGGCTGGAATTCGAGTAATGAAACAGTTGTTACTAACCGCAATTACAACGGAAATGTCAGCTACAACTTGAGCTTTGGACGGGACAACTATTGGACACCTCTGAAGTTCTTGGAAGGAGTTCCTTGGCTGGGACCTAAAATAGGCGATACACATCTCTACTACACACCTACGTCATTGGACCTTTCCATGGGTGCATCTGAGACGTTCTCAGAAACGATCAAGCGAGTGGGAGAATCTCCTCCCATAAATCCCAATCTTGGTCTTAACCGGTCATTCAAAGCCGGCTACAAGATTCTGGAAAACTTGAACACAAACTATTCCAAGACGATAAAGAGCGATATGGACCAATACTTAGGGAGGCATCTGGATGCCATTCGAGAAATGAAGTCAGGTATTGTGACGGATGTAACGGAGAGTTTCACCACGAACTTTACCCCCGGTATCTTTTCGTGGCTGAAACCTTCCCTGAACTACAGCTCCAGCTACCGGTGGTCGGATGCCATTAACAGTACGCAGGAAGGGGCGAATATCACATCCCAGGCGAGGGCATCATCATCACTTACGTTGTCTCCGAAAACTATCATAGAAACAGTTTATACTCCGCCGAAGAAGTCCCGTTCGCCATCCCGGAGGCGCGGCAGAAGGGGCGGTGATCAAAAAGATGAAAAGGAAGAAGAGACGAAGAAACCTAAGAGTGAGGGGTTGCAGAAAATTCTTAGTATCCTTTATGAAGGTGCCAGCAAGATTAATCCTGTCAGCATCACCTATTCGGATAGCCGTTCCCATAATGCATTTGGTGTCATCGATTCAGTGTGGTCTGGTGATTCTATGAAAGTGGTCTCAGGGAGGGCAGATATTCCGTACCGGTTAGGTCTTACAGATGAATTAGGGCTGAATTCCAGCAGCGATATGGGTGTGAATACAGGATCTACAAACCGGCAAAAGGATTTGACACTCCGTTCCGGTTTGTCGCTCACGCGGAAGATTAGTACTACATTCAGTTATGGCAGTAGTCAGTCTTGGGGAGTGGATGGTAACAATGTGGAGACGCGGTCAAGAACTCAGGATTTTGTGCCGTTAGGAGATACAGGTGAAGATGGACTGCCGCTTCCCGGCTGGACTCTCCGCTGGTCCGGAGTAGAGGAATGGCCTGTCGTAAAATGGGTGGCAAAGAGTGCATCACTGGAACACGCTTTCTCAGGGAAACAGACAAGATCATGGCAAAATAACGAGCTTCAATGGTCCAAGTACACATCATCATTCTCACCATTAGCAGGGATCTCCATGACGTTGTTAAAAGGCATTTCGCTGACTACAAGATATTCTACCACCAGGTCCATAGATAATAAGCTGAGCGGGCTTAGCAGCACGAAGGTGAACCTCGACCAGACGTGGACCGCCACTACTAACTATTCGCATAAGGGAGGATTGAAAATTCCTATCTTCTTTTTCCGGGACTTTAACCTTGAAAATACCATAAACTTCACGTTGTCTGTGGACTACTCATCATCTGAAACACTCCAACGTGGAGCCACAACCGGGAAACTCGAACCGACTAATTGGCAGAAATCGTGGAAACTATCTCCTAAAATTACTTATTCATTTACACGCAGAGTTACGGGTGGTATCTGGTATGAGTACAGGGAAAGTGAAGTTGAAGCAGTGGGCCGTAAGATAGACCGAGATTTCGGGTTTGATGTGAACATTGCAATTCAAGGATAGGATGTTTGATGTTAAAGTTTTACACATCATAAGCATATGAGATTCAAACAGATAATCGATAGTGCAGTCGTTAATGTTTCTATAATCAAGGTGGAAACGCCGTGAACGGCGTATCAGCAATTGTATTCATTCTTATCCATAGTCCTGAAGAACTATGCTATGGATAATCATAAGCACTTTTCCGTAGTCAATTCAATGACAACTGTGTACAGAGAATTTTCCATAGCCCAGTCCTTTAGGGCTGGGTGGAGAGAAATCACCCCAAATGGGGAGGGCGTTTACGCCCTTATAAACAAGGTAAATAACAGTGCAAACATATCATAAAATCTGCTTGTCCTTCTTTGTCGAGAGTGGGAAGGACTGGAATATGGATAATAAGGAATATTCATATGCAGAACTTGAGTTAAATGTTAGACATTAAACGTTATTGGGTATTAGTGTCTCTGTGTTCATTTCTGATGATAGGGGAGAGCCTCTGGTCAAAGGAAATTCCGGAATTTGACGGCGAGAGGTCGTTTGGCTATCTGGAGGCTCAATGTGATTTCGGTCCACGTAATCCGGGTTCAGCCGGGCACAGTGATTGCTTGGAATATATGACAAATCATGTGCAGCAATTGGCTGATACTGTGATCAATCAGATTTTTTCGTACACCGATCCCTATGAAGGTGAAACGTGGGAATTGACGAATGTCATTGCACAATTCCGGCCTGATCTGCAGGAGAGGATATGGATTGCTGCTCACTGGGACACCCGGCCTTGGGCGGACCGTGATAGAAACTGGCAGTACCGAAAGACTCCCATACTTGGTGCCAATGACGGCGCCAGCGGAGTAGCAGTATTAATGGAGTTGGCCAATCATCTGGGCGCCACTCCTCCGCCTGTCGGAATTGATCTGATTTTCCTGGATGGTGAAGATATGGGGAGGTCAGGTGATCTGGAATATTTCTTCAACGGCTCCCGGTATCTGGCGCGGAATCTGCCTGTTGAACCCCCTGAGTACTGTATCGTAATCGACATGATCGGAGACGCTGAACTGTCCCTTCCAATGGAGTGGAATTCTATCCGGCAGGCGCCTCAGCTTGTCTGGCAGTTGTGGGATGAGGCTGCGGCTCTTGGACTTACAGCCTTTATAGCCCGGCGGGGGAAACCGGTGGAAGATGATCATGTAGTGCTGTATAGAGAAGCAGGGATTCCTGCAGTAGATATTATCGATTTCGACTATCCCAACCGTTACAAAAATTACTGGCATACTTTGGAGGACACTCCCGAAAAATGCAGCGCTGAAAGCCTCAGGCAGGTGGGGACTCTGCTTCTCAATCATATCTTTAATAAAGATAGCGATAAATGATTGTGAGACTAAAAAGGGACATCTATATTCCCGGCATTATGCAATCCCAACATCTTCTTCTAATGGCTCTTTTAGGGATTTTTGCTGTCTCGTGTGTGGACAATCCCTACGACTCTGAAGTATCCGCATCTGTTGAACCTATCAGTAATATTGAGTTTACTTATCTCCAGCATGATTCAGCTATCTTTGTCGCTGCAGATCTTCGTGCATCACACAGCGGATCAGGGATAGAAAAGGCTCGCATGGTCTGGTATGCCAAATCAGGATTCAGTTTGAATACTCCTGATTCTGTCTTCCTCTACGATACGGGAGTCCAGGGAGATATCCTGTCAGGCGATGGTCGGTATTCTCGCGAGGTTGCCTTAAGCTCATTGAACAATACTCTCGCTTATGGAGATACTGGCACAGTCTATCTCAAATTGATGGCAGAGTACGGCACTACTGTTGTTTCAGAGACGGATTCATTTAGCCTTGGTAACATCATGCCGGTGATTGATTCGCTCATCGTACCGGATACACTGACTCGTCCTGCAACCGGCTTCTCTCTCGATACATTAAGGGTGATGGTTTCCGATCCGGATGGACTGGATGACATTAAGTGGGTGGCTTACAAATCCCTGAAGCCGGATAGTACTTACGCCAACAACGGCAACTACATATATATGTATGATGACGGTGGTGAAGTAATTCTCTTTCAATCAGACCTGCTTGAATTGACGAGCGGCGATGATGTGAAAGACGACGGCACCTACGCTTATGTGATTGTTTATGATAACAGCACTCCATCAGGAACTTACATCTGGACATTTTATGCCCAGGATTGGTCCGGCAACTTCAGTCTTGGTGTAGCCCAAACGGTTGTCGTGCAATGAAGTTGCGAATAACGCTGGTGCTGGTTACGATAATTTCCGGGGCGGCTTTCCCCCAGATGCCCGTCCCCCGTGATTTTATGATGAGAGGTACTTCAGCATCGGGCAACACAACCGCCGGACTCCAGAGTGATGTGATTATTGAGATTGTTACACAAGGCGATAGCGCTGTCTGGCTTGGCACAGGGCGAGGACTTGCTGTCATGCGGGACAGTACGTCGGCGGCAACCTTTAACACTTCGTCTTCTCTGACCTCAGGTCAGTCATCCCCGGATCTGCCCGAAGCGGCTATATCCGCCATCGCTGCCAGCGGGGATACGGTAATCGCAGCCTTCGCTTCGGATACTACCGCCAATGGCGATGACCAAACGAAAGGCGATGGCGTAGTTATCACCTATAATGCTGATGATACCTCGAATATCAGCTGGCTCTATCTGGCTCAACCGAAGGATGCTGCAGAGGATACAACTTTTGCCTGGGATGGGGATTCCCTGTCAGCATTTCCCATCACTCTGACCATCGGTAACATTATTTACGATCTTGCCATAACAAGCGACTACTTCTGGTCGGCAAGCTTTTATGGTGGGCTTAGGAGGCTTGCCCGTGATAGTGTTTCATCCGGCTGGGAGCGTGTACCGTTGCCTGAGGATTCTGACACGGAGTTTCTCTGTGGTAAGGATCATTCTGACTTTGAGTTGGACTCCCAGGAGCCGGAACTGGGCGGCAACCGGAACCACCGTGTTTTTTCTGTTTTAGCATATGGCGACACTGTCTGGGTGGGAACGGCAAAAGGCATCAATCGGGGAATTCTGGATGATTCGGGCTGCATTGATTGGACTCACTACCGGTATCCTGACGACGGTATCTCAGGGAACTGGGTCGTTGGCATGGCAAAGCAGGAATACAATGGCCAACGGCGCATCTGGGCTGTAACTCTCCGGGCGGATGAAACCGGGGAGATCAACGGGATCAGCTACACACCCGATGACGGTCAAAGCTGGATCTCCGTTGACGCCCTCCGGGGAGAGCGTGCTTATAATGTCTCTGCTGCTGACAGCCTTGTCTATGTATCTACACAAAACGGTCTCTGGCGTTCAAAGGATGGAGTGAACTTTGCACTCTACCAACCGGCACGGGATGCCATCAACAGTGATGAAATCCTGAGTAACACCGTCTACACGGCTGTTCACGATACGCTATCATACTATGGTCATGCTCTCTGGGTGGGAACACCTGACGGACTGGCGAGAACACCGAATCCAAACAGTGATGAGTCCATCTGGCGGATATTCCGGACCGAGACAACACCACAGCAGGTCTATGCTTATCCCAATCCATTCTCACCCTACTCAGATAATGTTCTGGATGGTGACGGCTACGTCCGTTTTCATCACACCGCTCGCCGGTCCCAACTTATTCAGGTAGCTGTCTACAATTTCGCTATGGAGAAGGTGACCAGCTATGATCACTGGCTGAATAAGGATCAGGGAGCTCTCAAATGGGATGGGAAAGACAGCAATGGCCGGCCGGTGGCAAACGGTCCTTACTTTTGCAAACTGACCTACGATAATGAAGATCACTGGGTCAAACTGATTGTGTTAAAATGATTAGCCGGTTGATAGTAACGGGTTTTCTGAGCTTGAGTCTGGCTATGGCCGGAGATATAGGAGGCTACGCCGGAGGATTTTTGCGGTTGGGGACTACCGCACGCTCCATGGCCCTCGGCGGCGGTCTGACGGCAACGGTGGATCCCGGCTGGGCCGCTTTCCATAATCCGGCTTCTCTGGTCTTCCTGGAGAAACGGCATGTTTCCATGTTCCATCATTTTCTACCCCTGGATCGGGACCTGATATCTGTCACTGCCTCCTCAGCTCTTCCTCCAACGGGAGGGATAGGGCTGGGTGTCCTCCGGGCAGGAGTGGACAATATTGACGGCCGCGATGGTTCAGGACACCAGACTGAAATGTTGTCCACTGCTGAGTATGCCATCATTTTCAGCTTCGCTAATGAGATTGTAAAGGGGATCAGCGTAGGGGTGAATGTGAAACTACTGTATCAATCCCTTCCGATGGACAGTGAAGGGCAAAGCAGGGGGACAGGATTTGACATTGGTCTGCTTATTCGTCGCTCACCTAAAATGGAATTTGGTCTGGTACTGCAGGATCTCAGCACGGCTTTCAACTGGAACACAGCGGAGCTGTTTGGGGATGAAGGAAGAACCTATCAGGATAAACTGCCTATGTGGTTTCGTGCCGGACTGGTTTATCATCTGAAGGATATTGATGTCATTGGAGATTACAGTGTCATCTCTGATTGGGAATACACTTCCGCGCAACGCATCAGGGCCGGAGCTGAATTTATGCTTAATCCCCGGGTAGCGCTCCGTGCCGGTATTGATAATTTTATGCCCTCTGCCGGTGCTGGGTTGAACTATTCTCTAATCAGACGGGACGACAGCTACGTAGATTACGCTTTCGTTCTCGGAAAGCGTGGTGAGGGAATTTCCCATGTCTTTACATACGTGTTTACTTTTTGATGAGATTTTATCGCTTCTTAACTGGAGCCCTGTTTTTTGCTGCTATACTGGTAACGACAGCCGGAGCCATCGGCACATCATTTCTGACTGTTCCCTACAGCCCGCGTGAGTTAGCACTGGGCGGCAGGACTGCTGCAGTTCCGGGTGACGCCAGTCTTTCCCGTGGAAATCCGGCACTCATCGTTGGTACTTCCCATCAACTATTCTTCAGCTACACGTCGTGGTTTTCCGGTGTTTCCGGCAGTTCACTACTCATGGTTCAGCCTCTGGGGAAAGGCTCTCTTGGTTTGAGTGTAAGACATATGGATGTATCTGATCTTCAGCTGCGGACTGAGACACCTACAGATGATTATCTGGCCCTCTTTGCGGCCAGCGGGACGACACTTGAGGCTGTATGGGGACAGAGGGTCATGGACTTGCAGATTGGCATTTCTCTACGTGGTATTTACATGGATACTTATGTCTACCAGTCAACGGGCTGGTCTGCAGATGCAGGCGTGCTGCTTCCTCTTGCTGATAAAAAAATTCTCATGGGCGGAGCTGTTCTCAATGCTGGCTCTATGACTGATCTGGATAGTATCCCTCCAGCACTGCCGACAACAGTAGTTGTGGGGGTGACTTTCGATACTGACCGGCTGCTGGGAGTACAGTGGGAGGCGCTCCAGACATCTTTGGTGCTGGGCGGAGAAGCATCCGATCTTCACGGAACGGTTTATAGGATTGGAGGAGAGAGTGCTATAGGCAATTTCCGCCTTTCGATAGGCTCACGAATCTCCCAGGAGATGACTGCAGTTTCAGCCGGCGTAGGTTTGACGTGGAGGCGGTTCGTCGTTGACTACGGGCTGGAGATCAGTTCCAGCCAGTTAGGGATTCCTCATCTCATCAGCTTGCGAATGACCCTGCCGTGACCCGAAAGAGGGACAAGGGACTTACGTGGCTGTTCTTCCTTGTCTTGGGGATTCTTGCGATCATTCTATTCAACAACCTTAAGGAAGAGTGGATTCCAAAGGAAGTCCCTCCCGGCACGCCCTTGGAGGAAGTACCAGTCAGTGGTATCATCTGCTTTATTATCGACGATTTTGGTTACAATCTTTCTAACGAAGTACGCGGTTTCATCAACTTGGATATTCCAATAACCTGTTCAGTCCTCCCCGGGCACCCATATTCCCAGAAAGCTGCCAGACTTGCTCAAAAAGCTCGCCATCAGGTGATGGTACATATGCCCATGGAGACTCATGATCACCGGGCAGGTGAAGAGAAATACATTTTAATGCGTGGTATGACCGAGGATGAAATCCGGTCTCGTGTCCGTGATGCTTTCCATGAAATTCCACAGGCGGAGGGGATGAATAATCACCAGGGATCGTTGGCCACTGAAGATAGACGAGTTATGAAGGCTCTGGCCCATGAGTTGAAGAGTCTGGGGAAGTATTTTGTTGATAGCCGGACATCCAGAGAGACTATAGCCGAGCAAGTGATGAAATCTGCAGGAGTGCCGGTGGACCGGCGGCGGGTTTTTATCGATAATGAAAACAGCGTCCGCTACATCCGAAAGCAGGTTCAGCAGTTGGCACGCATAGCCAAGACCGAAGGAGTAGCCATCGGTATTGGCCATCCTCGGAAAAAGACATTACAGGTTATCAAGCAGGAAATCCCCAAACTGAAACAGCAGGGGTTCCATTTTGGTTATGCATCAGCCGCAGTCAGGTAAGTGAAACGTTTCGTGTAGGTTTAGAATTTATTGTTGTGAATATTATCGTTTAATGGTTATCGGTTTTCAACTCACCCCTTTTCCACAGGATCCTGCGGTCACTGCGTGAAGCCCCTTCTCTTATCCACAGGATCCTGCGGATAAAGCAGAGGGGGAAAACATCCATAAAACAACGATTTATGCTTGACATAAAAGGTTTTGATTTCCCGCCTTAGGAAAAGTAAGGATCAAAGTCTCATTGTAGCAAAGGAAAAGGATTATTCAGCCTCGGCGTAGCCTACGGCGAGCCTGTTTGCAGATA
>CAZHRR010000030.1:0-21038 GCA_964534955.1 uncultured bacterium | reverse complement strand
GCAACGTTTGGACCGACTTTCACCACAACAAAACAAAATACTCCGCTCAATCGCTGATCTTCATGGGAAGGCTTTAACGGTTAAAGATATAGCGTATTTTACATTTCTCACTTCACAAGTAGTGTCACGTCAATTGCACGATCTTTACTATAGAATGTTTTTAAGAAGAGAAAAAAGAGGTCGGCAATCATTATATGAATTAAATGAACCACTTCTCCGAATCGTATTGGATATGAAAGAAGGGCGCGACCGTCCGCTACCGTTGATTGTGAATTTACTCAAATATTGGTATGCAATAAAGGAACTCCGTCAACTGAAGAAGGAGGCATCCGCTGATGTACAGGCATATTATCATGAAGCGCTAAGAGAAAAGCAAAAGATTGAGCGTGAACTTACCCTCAAAGAACAAATAAGTGTTTCGGATGAAATATCAGTTGAGGTCAGTCGCGCTAAGGTGGGTGAAAGGGTAATGGATGATCAATTAGAAGAAACGGAAACGTTACTCGATGAAGCATATTCTTCTTATAAACAAGAGCAATATTTAGAGACAATTGCGATTTTGGAAAAAGTCATCAGACAATTTAAGGAGACTGGCCAGCCTGAGTTGTTAGAGCGGGTTGCTAGGGCGTTGTTCAACAAGGGAGTGACGCTTGGGCAGTTGGACCGTTCAGAAGCTGCGATTGCAGTTTACGATGAGTTGATTGAGAGATTTGGGGAGAGTGACCAGCCTGAGGTTCTAGAGCAGGTTGTCAGGGCATTAGTCAACAAGGGAGTGACGCTTGGGCAGTTGGACCGTTCAGAAGCTGCGATTGCAGTTTACGATGAGTTGATTGAGAGATTTGGGGAGAGTGAACAGCCTGAATTGGTAGAGGGTATTGCCAGGGCGTTAGTCAACAAAGGGGTGACGCTCGGGAAGTTGGACCGTTCCGAAGATGAGATTGCAGTTTACGATGAAGTGATTGAGCGATTTGGTGAGAGTGACCACCCGGTCTTGTTAGAGGGAGTTGCCAGAGCGTTAGTGAGTAAGGGATATACATTAAAACAATTAAACCGTTCAGAAGATGCGATTGCAGTTTACGATGAGTTGATTGAGCAATTTGGTGAGAGGGACCAGCCTGAGTTGTTAGAGCAGGTTGCCAGGGCTCTTATCGGTTCAGCAATTATTCGTTCTGCTCAGAATAATTATTCGGAAGCTTTGGTAGACTTTGAAAAAGCTCTAGAAATCAAACCTGATCAATCTAGAGCGTACGCAGGACAAACTGAAATGTTGTTTGCTTTGGGACAGGTAGACAATGCATTAATTGCCTTAAACGGGGCATTCGATAAATTTATTGATTCCCCATCTCACTTATCGTACATGTTCTCCAAACTGATAAATCGCTTGAGCCTAAACGAGAACATATTTATAGGAGTTATTGATTTGTTTGTCAAAGAGAACAAAGAAGAATTGCTGGTTGAGGGGTTAATTGCGTGGGTTCAGATGTTATTACCGGTGTCAGAGAACAAAGCAAGAGATCTTAAGAGTGTGGAACAAACATTAAAGAATGTTTTTGCTAGAATATCAGGGGCTGAACTGGCATTGCAAATGTTACATGCAGTTCGCCAAGATGCACTAGGTGATAGAAAAGCATTAATGAACATACCTTTGGAATTGCGGAGATTGATTGAGCTGAAAAAAAACGATTAGCCTTTCTCAACTTATATGTAAAATGTTAGTAGACACACACGCTCACCTCTATTATTCCGATCTCAATAGTCAGCTTAATGATGTAATCGCTCGCGCCGCTGAAGTTGAGGTTGAACAAATCGTCTGTGTGGGGACAGATTATGAGTCGTCAGTTGAATCAATTGCTATTGCTGAAAAATATCCCAATGTCTTTGCAACGGTTGGTGTTCATCCCCACGATGCGAAGGACACCACTGTGGATTTCATCGAGAAACTCCGGAACCTGACTAAACATGATAAGGTAGTAGCAATCGGTGAGATGGGGCTCGACTTCTACCGGAATATCTCTCCCCCGGAAGTGCAGAGAACTGTCTTTCTGAAGCAGCTGGAACTGACCGAAGAATTGGACCTTCCGGCCGTGATTCACAATCGTGATGCCGACGATGCGTTAATGACCATTTTAGAAGAAATCACGCCTGAGCGTGGTGTGGTCCACTGTTTCTCCAGTGATTTGGAAACAGCGAAAGAGATACTTAATTTGGGAGTGAAGATCTCTTTCACAGGGACGGTAACATTCGGGAAGAACAATAGTGAGTCAGTCTTGAAGTACATTAATTTGGAAGATTTTATGCTTGAGACAGATTGCCCGTTTCTTGCACCGGTTCCAAATCGAGGGAAATTGAACGAACCGGCTAATGTTCTGCATATTGCTCGGCGGGTAGCAGAGATAAAAGGTCTCTCTGTTGAAGAAGTTGCCGAGCAGACCACCAGAAACGCACAAACGTTTTTCTCTCTCCCCACATGAGGCACTATCCTCGGAAACAGTGGGGGCAGAACTTTCTGAAAGATACCAATCTCCTCAACAAACTGGTTGTACTCGTTAATCCTGAGCCGGAGGATCTGTTCCTTGAGATTGGTCCCGGAGCCGGAGCGTTGACGGAGAAATTAGCGCCGAAGGTATCTCAGTTGACAGCAGTTGAAATTGATGAGAGATTGTACTCAAAACTGGCCAGCCGCCATGATCTGCAGAATTGCACTTTTATCAATGATGATTTCCTGAAATCCTCCTGGAGTGACTACGGACTCGGTAGCATGAGTGTTCGGGTAGTCGGAAACATTCCCTACAATATTACTTCTCCCATTATCTTCAAATTGCTCGATAATCGACCTCGTTGGAAAGATGCTCATTTGATGGTTCAGAAAGAAGTAGCTGACCGGATGGCGGCGAAGCCCGGGGGAAAAGACTATGGGCGACTATCAGTGATGGTTCAGTTCCAGGCTGATGTGGAAAAACTCATTACCATTCCGCCGGATGTATTTGTGCCCAAACCTAAGGTGCATTCAATCTTCATCAGGATGAAACCTCATCATCGCTGGACAATGGACGAAAAGACTTACAGTCGGTTTGATGCTGTCGTCAGAGCGGCTTTTGGTCAGCGGAGGAAGATGTTGAGGAATTCACTGGCTGAGTTTGACTTGACAGAAGTAAGATCCTTTGATCTTGACCGAAGACCGGAAACACTTTCTGTGGAGGAGTTCATCGGATTGGCCGAAGAAATTGGTCAGAGAAAATCTACCGGGACTTCCTACTAAATATGTTGAATGCTCCAGAGCATATTTTCATAATTAGTCAATGATAGGTTGAACGTTAGGTTTTAGACATTCGAAGTTAGACACTCGCCTTTTCCTACATTCATTTTATTAGTATTGGATTGGTTTTATCAACGAATCATTTATCCATTTTTCCAGTCCTCCACTACTCCAAATAAATAAAGTTAATATTTTTGCTCTGCCCCTTGATTGGTAAGCTGAAAAGGTGTAATATTCTATACTTTTTTGGATACTAAAATACGAGGAAAGAAGGGAGAACATAATGCCTAGTGACGCCAACAGAAGTCTGAGCCGATATTTGGAAGAGATCGGCAAGTATGAACCGCTCCCGCCGGCTCGCGAGGTTGAACTTGCGCAACGGGTGAAGCGTGGAGAGCAGGAAGCTTTGAATGAATTAACAGTAGCGAACCTTCGATTTGTGGTCTCTGTTGCAAAGGACTATCAGGGTCAGGGATTGCCGTTGACTGATCTAATCAATGAAGGGAATCTTGGGTTGATAAAGGCTGCTGAGCGGTTTGACGAAACCCGTGGATTTAAATTTATCTCCTATGCGGTTTGGTGGATTCGTCAGTCTATTCTACAGGCTCTTGCAGAGCATTCCCGTATAGTTCGCTTGCCGCTGAATCGAGTGGGAACAATCAGCAAGATTACAAAGACGGCTGAAGACCTCGAATCTGAATACGAGCGTCCACCCAATGAAGACGAGATTGCCAAGCAGCTGGAGATGCACTCCGAAGAGGTTACGGATGCTATCCGGATCTCCCGGCGACATCATTCTCTTAATGCTCCGTTCCGTGATGGTGATAAAAACTCACTTATGGATGTAATTAAAGACGGGAACCAGCGCCCACCGGATACCAGGCTTATGTCTGAATCGCTGAAAGAGGAGATCAAGAGCTGCCTGGATTCACTAAAGGACCGGGAACGCGATGTGATAAAAATGTACTTTGGAATTGACCGGGACTATGCCCTAACCCTGAATGAGATCGGGGAGGAATTCAGTCTTACTCGTGAGCGCGTGCGGCAGATTAAAGAAAAAGCTATCCGCCGACTTCGACATAAGTCACGTAGTAAAAGCTTGCGAACCTATCTTGGATAAGGAAGGGGGTGTGATAGTTGATTTCAGTTGAAGTTAGAAAAGGTGAAACTCTCGAACGGGCTCTGCGCCGCTTCAAAAAGAAATACGAAAAGGCAGGAATCCTCCGTGAAGTAAGGAATAAATCGTTTTACCTCAAACCCAGTGCGGAAAGACGAGTCAGTAAGGGTCGTCGCCGCTAACCTTTCCATAAATTCATGAATATAAGAAATCCAGGCTTTGGTCTGGATTTTCTTTTTTAGATTGACTTATGGCTGTATTTACGGAATTGAACTGTTAAAAGCGGAGCATTGCCATGCTAATACAGAGTATATCTGGAGTACGTGGAATTGTACCTGGGGATTTCAACAGTGACAATGTTTCCGCCTATGCCTTTGCGTTTCATCAACTGCTGCCGGAAGGCGCTGTAATTTTGGGCCGTGATACACGTGCCTCCGGTTTGGAACTTACCTCAGTTATCACAGAAAAACTGATTTCTTCAGGTCGGAATGTTCTTGATTGCGGTATTTGTACTACACCTACGCTCCAGTTTGCCGTGGAGGATACAGATGCCGTAGGAGGTATTATGGTAACTGCCAGCCACAATCCGGTGGAGTGGAACGGTCTCAAATTTGTAGCTAAAGACGGATGTTTTCTGAATGCTCGTCAGTTTGCTGACCTTCTTTTATTGCTAGACGGCGATGAAATTGAAAAATCGGAGTCTGAGGGGACATACAACGGATTTGAACAGGCTGTACGCCGTCACATTGACCGTATCTTGAATATTAATTTTATCGAAGTTGTTGCTATCCGGGAGAGAAGCTTTAAAGTAGCAGTCGATACGGTGAATGGGGCCGCATACGAAGCTCTACCATTACTCCTTGAGAAACTTGGATGTGAAGTAGTACCCGTTCACTATGATCCTCATGGAGGATTTCCACACGGGACTGAACCGCTGCCGGAGAACCTGGGTGATCTTTGCAATTCCGTGCGGGAGAATGAATGTGACCTTGGATTAGCCACTGACCCCGATGGAGACAGATTGGCTGTGGTGGATGAGAAGGGACAACCATTGGGAGAAGAGTACACTTTGGTTTTAGCAGTGGATGATTATTTGTCACAGGGAGAGTTGCCGGCAAAAATTGTCACCAATCTTTCTACAACCTTTGCTGTGGAGGAAGTGGCGAAACAGCACAACGGAAGTGTGGAGCGTACTGCTGTGGGGGAGATCAATGTCGTGGAGCGAATGAAGGAAACGGAAGCCCGGCTGGGGGGTGAAGGGAACGGCGGCGTCATCTTGAAGGATGTGCATCTGGGGAGGGATTCACTTGTTGGAACTGCGATGGTTTTAAATCGTCTCGCCAGAACTGACCAACAGCTGAGTGAACTTTTTACGTCGCTTCCTCAGTTTGCAATAGTGAAGGAAAAAGTCAGTATCGCTGGACTTAACTCTGACGAACTGCTGGAAAGAATTGGCAGGGAATTTAGTGATACCGAACAGGATATAACTGATGGTCTGAAAATACTATGGCCGGATCGCTGGGTACACATCCGAAAGTCGAATACAGAGCCGATCATGCGTGTCTACGCAGAAGCTAGATCTATAAATGAAGCAAAGGAGTTGATCGCAGCTATCAAGTCTAAACTATAGCACCTTTTTATATTTGAAGGTTTTGCATAGCCTATCTGTATCATTTTCAATACAGTTTTTTAGGGCAGTTCCGACAATAGAAACATTTTTTCCTTGACAAGAATGGATTCTATTATGTAATATTGAACAAATGCTAATCAATGATGAACATATGTGCACGACATGACACCTCTTTCATCCGAGCGTACTGCGGTGGTGGTAGAAGCTTCACGGCTTTACTATGAACATGGACTTAGTCAAGAGAGAATTGCAAGAAAACTGGGAGTCTCACGGCCAACGGTTTCCCGCCTTTTACAGACGGCTCGAGATGAAGGGATTGTTCAGATCGAGATATTTGATCCCATTGATCGAGGAACCCAGATTGAAGATCAACTCAAAGAGAAGTTTCAGTTGAACAAGGTTGTGGTTGTCCCTAATGATAATGAAGAAGACTATATCATTAAACGAAGACTCGGACAGTCAGCAGTTAATCTGTTGGATCAGCTGTTAGTGGAAGGGACTACGTTTGGTATTTCATGGGGTACTACAATGCAGGAAGTTGCCAGCAAAGTAAGGAAGAGAGCGGTGAATGATATGACCGTTGTCCAGTTGAATGGAGGTATCTCCCGAGCCGAGTATGACACTCATGCCAGCGAAATATCTAAAAAGTTAGGTGAGAATTACGGAGCAATACCGTTTCTGCTTCCTCTACCAGCTGTTGTAGACAGTCCGGAAT
This sequence comes from uncultured bacterium, assembly GCA_964534955.1. Lineage (GTDB taxonomy): Bacteria > Fidelibacterota > Marinisomatia > Marinisomatales > UBA2128 > UBA2128. The sequence goes on along the minus strand of CAZHRR010000030.1, from coordinate 14,320 downwards.
TGAAGGAAGCTATCATTTCTGACAGGAACATCAACCGCACACTGGAATTGGCTCGCAAAGCGGAAATCGGGATGTTCACTGTAGGATCATTTGGATATGATTCAGTTCTGGTAAAGGCTGACTATTTTGAACCGGATGAAGTTGATTTTCTTTTGAATCAGGGTGCAGTGGGAGATATCTGCTCCCGTATTCTAACTCATGATGGCCAAATCTGTTCATCTGAACTGGACGCCAGAACTATCGGGATTGAACTGGAGGACCTCAAGAAGAAATCCCACTCTATAGCGGTCGCCGGTGGTAAAGAGAAGCTTCAGGCAATTCGAGGTGCACTAAAAGGTAAATGGTTCAACACACTCGTGACAGATGAGTGGGTTGCCAATGAGTTACTCAGGTTTTGAACATTATATGCTTATGAGATTCAGACAAATAATCAATAGTCCAGTCCTTTCCACAGGATGCTGTGCACAGGGCTGGGCTATGGATAAGATGGATAAGTAGGAGATATTCATATGCTAAACTTGAGTAAGTTATTGAGAGAACAGGAATTCTAATGAGAGAGGATAATTCAAAGAAGATATCAGTTGCCATTGGAGCAGACCACGGAGGTTTTGCCCTGAAAGAACAACTGAAAGGTTTTTTAACGGATAGTGGTTACCACGTTATGGATTGTGGTACGACAGGGACTGAATCGGTGGACTATCCCAAGTTCGCCTATGCTGTGGCGAAGAATGTCTCCGATGGAAAAGCTGACTTCGGTATCATAGTTGACGGGGCAGGCATTGGCTCGGCTATGACAGCCAATAAAGTAAAAGGTATCCGGGCGGCGTTATGCTACGATATTTCGACGGCTCGTAATGCCCGGGAGCACAATGATGCCAATGTCCTTACCCTGGGTGCCGGATTGATTGGATTGGGATTGGCAAAGCAGATTGTGGAAACCTTTCTGACCAATGCTTGTACAGTTGATCGTCACTTACAGCGCGTAAGTATGATAAATCAGTTGGATGAGCAAAAAGACCCCGATTTTTCTTTGGAGCAGGATGAACAACAAGTGACTCAGGAGGAAGATTCCGTGGACATCACACATGAGGATATCGTAAGAATCGCAGAACGTGTAGGTGAATTGATAAAACCGCAAGGGGGAGAAGCCCTGACGAACAAGCAGCACTGTGATACCGAGATGGTCTGTCAGTGCGGAGTTTGTGTAGAAAAATCACCTGAGACCATACGGAAGTTTATCGACTTCGGAGTTGAAAGAATTGCCTATCATGATGGCACAGCATGCGAGTGTGTACCTGAGGATATTGCCCATTGTATTGATCACACAATTCTAAGACCTGATGTAACGTCAGACGACATCAAGAAGCTGTGTGCCGAAGCCCGGGAGTTTCAGTTTGCCACGGTCTGTGTGAGTCCCAGTTATGTACCTCTGGCGGCTAAGGAACTGGAAGGCTCATCCGTTAAAGTATGCACTGTTGTGGGCTTTCCATCCGGAGCTCATATGCCCGAGATTAAAGCCATGGAAACCCGGAGCGCCATCAGGAATGGAGCCAAGGAGATCGACATGGTCATTAATATTGGCGCACTGAAAAGCGGTCTCGATGATCTGGTCTATCGGGACATCCGGCTTGTCTGCGAAGCATGCGAAGATGGCGGAGCCATCTGCAAGGTCATTATCGAGACAGCATATCTTACTGATGAAGAGAAGGTTCGAGCCTGCGAACTGGCCAGGAAAGCACGAGCTAATTATGTCAAAACATCTACAGGGTTCGGACCCGAGGGAGCCACTGCAGAAGATGTCGCTCTAATGAGCCAGGTTGTTGGTCAGGCGGGCATTGGTGTGAAGGCTGCTGGAGGGATCAAGTCTTATGATGATGCACAGAAGATGATTACAGCAGGTGCCACTCGTATCGGCGCCAGCGCAGGGATCAAGATCCTGAAAGAAGCCAAAACGGTGACGATTTCAAATTGATTTGGTAGAGAATTAAGGAGGATAAAACATGGTAGATCTTAGAGCATATGTAATTCTGGACAGCCTGCAGCCTCAGTATGCCGCTTTCTTAGGGACAGTGGCTCAAGGCTTCCTGCCAATCTCGGGAATGGCTTCACTGTATGTTGAGATATCGCCGGGGATTGAGATCAACAGAATCACTGATATCGCCCTCAAGTCAACCAATGTGACACCCGGTATGCAGATTGTGGAGCGGCTGTACGGGCTGTTAGAGATTCACTCAGAGTCCCAGGCTGATGTTCGGCAGGCTGGCAGGGCTATCCTGGATGCTCTGGAATTGAAAGAAGAGGACAGATGGAAGCCGAAAATTTTCTCTAAACAGGTGATTCGTCATATTGATGATCACCAAACTCAGCTCATTAACCGGACGCGTCACGGGCATATGATCATACCCGGGCAGACGCTTTTCGTCATGGAGGTTCAACCAGCGGCCTATGCGGCTCTGGCAGCTAACGAAGCTGAAAAAGCCGCCGAAATAAACATACTGGAAGTCCGGTCCTTTGGAAGTTTTGGTCGCCTATACCTGGGAGGCGAAGAGAGAGATATTGATGTCGGTTGGCAGGCAGCTGTAAAAGCCATTGAGGAAGTCACCGGCAAAGAAGGTGAATGAGTCCTGATGAGTTTACAATCTAAGATACCTGTGTTATTGGATTTACATAGGATTATGGATTGGGGAGCATTCAGGAGTAGACAGAACAGATCGAAATTAAACCCAGATTATGCAGTTCATAGCGGTGAATAACGTCAATCTATTGAGTTTAATACACTTACAAAAAGCCTCGGTATATCTTTTGGATATACCTGCGATTTTTTGTAAGCGTTTAATTCTCAATTTCTTAACACTCTTCATCCACTACTAACTGCATAATCTGGGTTAAAATAAGGAGATAGTACCATGGCAGAAGCACTTGGAATGATCGAAACAAGAGGCTATCCAGCTGCGGTAGAAGGCGCAGATGCGATGGTGAAGGCTGCTAAGGTTGAGCTCGTTTCCTACGAGAAAACCGGTGGTGGCTATGTGACAGTGGTAGTTCGCGGTGACGTGGCGGCTGTGAAGGCTGCGTGCGATGCTGGCAAGGCTGGCGCTTCACGGGTTGGTGAGGTTGTAGCGGTACACATCATTGCCCGTCCCCATACTAATGTGGATACAGTATTACCTTTGGGACGCACACCAGCTAAAACAGCGAAAAAGAAGTAACCTGAGGTTAATATGAATCTCGCAAAAGTAGTTGGTACTGTTGTCTCTACTCAGAAGGAGCCAAGCATGGACGGACTGAAGTTCCTCGTCCTTCAGCAGGTGGATCTTACCGGTAGTGAAGCCGGGGGATTTGTAGTCGCTGCTGATGTTGTAGATGCCGGGATTGGCGAAATGGTACTCTACGCTACTGGAAGTTCAGCTCGGCAGACTATCCAGACTGACAAGCGCCCCTGCGATGCAGTTGTTATGGCTATCGTGGACAACTGGGAAGTAGGGGGCGATATCAAGTATAAGAAAGGTGTGGATGACTGAACTGTTCTTGCATCACAACAGTGAAATGATACGAAAACCAGGCATCTGAAGAGACAGATGTGAAGGCTAAGAGAAGTCGTAAAACTGCCTATAAAGGAGGTAGAATGTGACTCAATTAACAGAGCAGCAGGTAGACCTGATTGCCTCACAGTTGGTGAATATTATGAATGTCCCAGGCGTGCAATCTGCGCCATCAGGTGAGAAATCCCAGCCGTCGCTGGTGGAAGAATCATCTGGATTGGGTGTGTTCGGATCTGTGGATTCAGCTGTTGGAGCCGCTCAGAAAGCCCACGTAGTACTCAGGTCAATGGATCTGAAAAAGCGGGAGGAGATCATTGCCAATATCCGCTTAAAGATGCTGGACTGTGCTGAGGAACTGGCTCGCAGAGCGTATGAGGAGACTGGACTCGGAAGGGTAGAAGACAAGATTCAGAAAAACTGGCTGGTAACGGAAAAGACACCTGGTACGGAGATTCTGAAACCGACCGCCTTTACAGGCGACCGCGGCTTGACGCTGGTGGAGCGAGCTCCCTACGGAGTGATCGGAGCCATTACGCCCTGTACAAATCCAACGTCTACCATCATCTGTAATACCATTGGCATGATCGCCGCAGGCAATGCTGTCGTCTTTAATGTTCATCCCACAGCCAAGAAGGTAAGCGTCTTCAACGTGGAGCTGCTTAACCAGGCTATCACTGAGGCTGGGGGACCACCCAATCTGGTGACAACAGTAGCGCAGCCTACCATAGAGAGCGCTCAGGAACTGATGCGTCATCCTGGTGTGCGGCTGCTGACCATCACCGGCGGATCTGAGGTAGTGAAAGTAGCCATGACCAGCGGGAAGCGCGCCATATGTGCGGGGCCCGGGAATCCGCCTGTTGTCGTGGACGAAAGCGCTGATATGGAGAATGCCGCGAAGTGCATTGTCCAGGGAGCATCCATGGACAATAATCTTGTCTGCATCGATGAGAAGGAAATCTTCGTTGTGGAGTCTGTGGCTGATGCCCTGATTGCAGCATTCCAGCGTCATGATGCAATTATTCTAAAACCGCATGAAATCAAGCAGTTGGAGAAAGTGATATTTAAAGATACACACGGGCACCGCCAACCCGCGGTAGTAGAACCAGGCCTCATTGGTAAGAATGTTCAAGTAATTCTCGACAAAATCGGGATTAGGGTGGAGGAGAATGTTCGAGCAGCTATTGCTCCAGTGTCTCTGGAGCATCCTCTCGTCTGGACCGAGCAGATGATGCCTGTAATCCCCCTCGTCCGGATGCCCAATGTGAACCAGGCGATTGACATCGCCAAGGAAGCAGAGCGTGGTTTCGGGCATACAGCTGTTATGCATTCCAAAAATCTGGATAATCTGGACAGGATGGCAAGGGTGATGAACTGCAGTATCTTCGTTAAGAATGGGCCGTCACTGGCTGGCTTGGGGTACGGGGGTGAAGGCTATTGCTCTTTTACCATTGCCAGTCCCACCGGGGAGGGCTTGACCAGTCCGGTAAGTTTCTCCCGGGAACGGCGTTGTGTTCTCGTTGACCATTTCAGGATAGTATGATGAACAGATATCCAGCTATAGCATTGATTGAGTATTCCAGCATCGCCACAGGCATCAAATCCGGAGACGCCATGGTGAAGAAGGCTCCCATTACCGTGCTGAAGTCCGGGACTGTACATAACGGTAAATACATCACGCTTATTGGCGGGAGCGTCGCTTCAGTGGATGAATCTTTCAATGAAGGTCTTTCCGTGGGTGGTGATGATGTGATTGATCGTGTTTTGCTGGCTGACATTCACGACCAGGTGCATGATGCCATCCTGGGATCCCGTAAAGAGTGTTCCGGTGATGCTCTCGGTATTATCGAAACATCCACTGTAGCGGCAACGATCCGTTCAGCAGATGCAGGAGTAAAGGGTGCCGATGTAGAGATCGTGGAAATCAGGCTAGCCGATGATATTGGCGGTAAGGCGTTTTCCATCTTTTCTGGACCTGTGGAAGAGGTAGAAGCGGCCGTTCAGATTTCCAAGAGCGCTGTGACCAATCCGGACTTCTGGGTACAGGAGACTATTATTCCGCGTCTCCATGCTGAGATGGCAAATCAGATTGATCAAACCACTCATTTTGCTCAAGCATCTTTAAATCAGCTGGAAGACGGAGAATTCTAGGATGCTGTTGGGAAAAGTAGTCGGAACAGTGACACCGTGCGTAATTTACCAAGGCCTTGAGGGAGTACCCATGCTGCTCGTGCAGCCCCTCGACAAAGAGAGAGAACCGGTGGGGTCACTAATCGTGGCTGCTGATTCTACCCGCATGGCAGGCCCCGGGGAGCTCATATATTACGAGAGTTCTCGGGAAGCTGCTCTGGCTCTTGATCCATGGTTTGTCCCTGTGGATGATGCCATCATCGGTATAGTGGATAATGTTCACCTATACTGAGGAGATGACTTCATGATTTTAGGCAGAGTGTGCGGCGCAATCCACTCCACGATAAACCATGAATTCTACGACAACAGGAAGCTGCTCGTCGTGGATCGCCTGAATCTAGAGGGTGAACCAACAGGAAATTACTTGATTGCAGTAGATTCTGTTGATGCCGGCGCGGGGGAGACAGTGTTGATGATTGATGAAGGCAACTCTGCCCGGCAGATAGTAGACGACAGCAATGCTCCCATCCGCTCCATTATCATTGGGATTGTGGACCAAGTGTCCATTTAATAGCAGCACCTTTTATTCTAATTATTGTTTGACTATTAAGTAAGTGAAGCTATTGTTTTACTCACTTACCCCAGCCTTTCCACAGGATGCTGTGCACAGGCTGGGGGTTATTACTACCAAATTAATGGGTCTACCCGTTAGCCCCCGACCAAACGGGAGGGCGGGCAGGTAGCCCATACTACCTCACCTGATTATTGGGCTAAAGCCCTGCTCTTATAAGAGTTGAACCCCCACGCTGAAGCGTGGGGTAATTGCTTTAAGGAAGTTTATTGCATGTTCCTCAAACGACTTATAAACAACCTTGCTGTTGTTCCTCACTGGGAGAACCAAAGTTTATAGACAGACTCCAATTAACTTTATAGACAAGCAGCACTCTACTATAAGACAAAATTTGTCTGAGACACAATTAGTCTTATTTTATGTCACTATCTTATTTTGAATCCAATATTGGAATAAGGGATCTAGAAATTCGTAGTTGTTTTTTTGTTTCGTAATAATGCCTTGACTTTTCAGATCACGTAGAATACGAGGAATATTCAATTTTGAAGTATCATTTTGTTTATATGGCGATCTGCCTGCAGCCAATGTTGTCAATACCTTAGAATATCCTTTTTTCATAGTAAGATTTTCCCAATGGTTTTCAAGATAATTTATTTCAAGCCACATGACGTACTCAATCACATGCTTAACAATATCGAGCGTGATTTTCTTCTCGCCGGAAAATTCAATTTGCTGGCACAGAAGTTGAGTGTAGTACGGATGCCCGCCCGTGAACTGCAGCAGATTTAATAATACATCATTATCAAACATTATCTCAAGCGAACGGAATTGCTTCAATAAGTGCTTGTGAAATATTTTGATGTCTATTGACGAAAGTTGAACGATTCGTGCAAATCTGTAAAAAGGAGCATGTGAAGTGAAAAAAAGTTGGTTCATTACAGACTCATAACTGCCCGTAAAGAGATAGGATACATTTTTCTGAAATTGGATTTTCGATCGGAATAATTTCACGATGCTATCGCCATCTAATTTTCTCAGGTCTCCAAATTCATCGAAACCGCAAATCATTTTCTTTTTATGCTTTTTTGCAAAGGAATCAATAAAGTCCAAACTATGTGTTAATTGGGTTTCTGTTTCATTAGTGTTATCGGAAAAACTTAATATATATTCAAACTCCTCAACAACCTGTTTAAACTCAACATTTTTAATCAACTCGTTGATATTTGCTTTGAATTTATGAAAGGCAAGGTCAAGCTTCTTGTTGGAAAGTACTTTTTCAGTAATTTGTTCGGCTAATGCGCTTGTGCTCGGCGTTGAAAAAAAATCTACATAAGCCGTGAAATTATTCTTTTTCATTTGCCTCAATATTTCCAACACCAGCGATGTTTTTCCAAATCTTCTCGGTGCAATAATCACAACACTTTCGCCATAATTGACCCATTGAATTATTTGGGAAATGATTTCATTTCTACCAATTAAATTTTTACCTGTTACCGGCTTACCGGCTGGAAATAACTGTTTCATCGGTTCTCCATATTGATACAGTAATTTAGAACAATTCTATGGATAAGACAAAATTTGTCTGAGACAAAATATGTCTTATTATTTGATAGGCTATCATTTATAATTTATATGCATAGGTATTTTGAAACAATTTTTATAGCGTCAGAAACTGACCGTTTGATATTATATTCCATTGCCACATGGGCGAACCATCTCAAATCCAAAGGTTGATACGAATTCTGCAGATTCTGAGCAGCGGCAGAAAGGTTACCACCAAGGAACTTCGACGCCGTTTTGAAGATGCCGTTTCTTTGCGAACATTACAGCGTGACCTCTTAGCACTTTCTGATGCCGGTATCCCCCTTGTTTCAGAAAAGACAATAGCAAATGAGAATGCCTGGTCATTGATGAGTCATTTTCGTTCATTCATCCCCCTGCCATTGGGAACCAATGAATATCTGGCAGCTCACATGCTGAAAGCCAATCTTAAAGTGTTTAAGAAGACACCATTCGAAGAAGAGATTAAATCATTACTGAAAAAGATTGATCAGATTGTCCCAGAAGATGTGTTTTTGGAAACAGATTCAGATGGTGCAGAAAATTTGTTTGAGAATTATTCTTCCGGACTGTTTGATTATGCACCTCACGGTGAGACAATCAACAACTTAATTTCTGCTATTGTCCGAGGGACAAAATGCCGGGTTACCTATCACAACCCCTATGAAGAAAAAGAAAAAACTTTTCAAATTGAGCCGGAAAAATTGGTGTATTACAGTGGTGGATTGTACATAATCGTCTATATCCGGCATTACAAAAGTTTCATCATGCTGGCGATTCAACGTATCAAAAAACTGCAGTTGTTAGATGAATCTTTTCCAAAGGATCATCCCTTCGATGAAAAAGAATTTTGGAAGGGGAAGTTTGGACTATTCCCGGGGGAACAGGTGGATATAAAGCTCCGGTTCAGAAAGGATGTCCGGCACCACATTGAAGGACGAACATGGCATCCCTCTCAAAGTGTAGAGATTGACAAGAAAGGGAATCTGGTTCTAACAATGAAAGTGGGGATTACACCAGAGTTGATCTCATGGATACTTGGCTGGCGGATGTATGTGAAAGTGTTGAAACCAAATGAATTGGCGGAGGAGATAAAGAGCAATGTTGAAGAAATCGAACAATTGTATAGGCATTGATAATATGTGTAAAACGTACCTATAATAGCAAGTGTTGACTCAAGAATTGGAAATCCATTGTAGATATTTGTCAAAAAAGACAAAAAGAACAAAATGATAACAATTGAGAATTTTGAAATAGAGATGGACGACATCATCGTTGATCGTGGGTATGAATATTTTCAGGATGATGCTGTGGCAAGCCTCATCAAACAACAAGATGGAAAGTGGAAAGCGATTGTTCAAGGGACGAATAAATATCGTGTCAATATTACCATAACTAATAATGAAATTGAGGAATGGGAATGTAACTGTCCTTATGATTGGGGTCCGGTTTGTAAACACGTTGTAGCTGTGTTGTTTGAATTACAGCATCATAATGACTCTTCTGATATAGAAAAATTCGAAGAGGGAATTAACATTGTTGAGCATGAAGCAGTTGATGAGCAGATTTTCGAAATTCTGGAAAGCATCTCGAATAAGGAACTGAAAAACTTTGTTCAATTATATGCTGAAGAAAATGATGACTTTAGATTAGAAATTCTGTCGGAATTCTCTACAAGAATAAGCAGCGAGAACAAGTCCGACTATAGGAAAATTTTAAAAAATGCATACTATTCCGCTATGGATCAATGGGGATTCATTGAATACGGAAAAACGTATAGTGCAGTAAAACCAGCGCAAAGTTTGATCGAAACTGCAAGAAAGGAACTGGAGTCAGGGCACCTCCAAAAAGCATTGGAAATCGCTCAGGCGGTGCTGGAGGAATCAGTTGCAGTAATCCAAGATACTGACGACTCGAATGGTAATATCGGAGATATCGTTAACAATTCGTTTGACATCTTGTTTGAAATCGCTGAGCAGGATGCAGACTCCAAAATACGGAAGGACTTTTTCGATTGGTGTCTGGAGGAGTCAAAGAAGCAGAAATATGCCGATTTTGACTGGGAAGATGATCTGCTTAATCTTTCTATCCATTTGATAGACAACGAGAAACAGGAGAATGAACTCTTTGAGCTACTAGGGAAATTCGAAGGTGGAACAGATGAGGAATTTTCTGACTATACCAGAGAAAAATACGCAACAATCAAACTTAGTTTTTTGAAGCAAAGGAGAAGTACTGAAGAGGTTCAACGGTTTCTGCAATCCAACATTCATTTTTCCTCGTTCCGTCAGGAACTGATCAAACAGGCTATCCATAGAAAGGATTTTGCTGCAGCGAAGGATATGGTTCTCGAAGGTATAAATTATGATACCAAACAAGAACATTACGGTACTGTGCACCTGTGGAAGGATTATTTATTGAAAATTTCACAACATGAACAGGAAACTGAAACGGTACGAAATCTGTCCTTGGAACTATTCACCTCGCGCCATTTTGAAATGAAGTATTACAGAATCTGGAAGAATACTTTTGAGGACGAAGAAAAAGATAACCAGATTGAAAGATTAATCAATCACTATCGAAAGGAAAACTCATTTCAACCGCTTACCGATATTTTTATAGAAGAAAAACAGTTCAAGGAACTGCTTGAGATTGTTAAAAAATCGCAGGATATCTACACAATTGAAACGTATGAAAGCTACTTAAAATCGCAATTTCCAGAGGAACTTGTAAAACTATATAAACAGGCAGTCACTTCGTTTTTAGAGAGGAATACTGGACGGCGATATTACCGGGAAGCCTGTAGAATAATGCAAAAGATGCAGAAACTTGGCGGTGAAAAGACTGTAAAGAAATTGGCAAAAATGCTAAGAGTTCGATATCCCCGCCGGCCGGCACTGATAGATGAACTTCATAGATTTTGAGAAATAAATGTCCTGTATCCCAAAAATTTTATTCTGAATGGCTATGTTCTACAAACTAACTGAATTAGCCATAATAAAAACATTCAACACCTACCTGCCCGACTATGTCATTCAGGCGGGGCGTTCTTTTTTCGATTGTAGCCAGTCTACATTCCACTACGAACAGGCAGGCGTGCTTGTTTACCCCGTGGAATAACTCCTTTGGAGTTACGGCTTCGCCGTATTCCATAGGGTGAACGGGCTCGCTGTAGTCATTCTTTCGTAATAATTTCATTTCTACTAATTATTGCGTTTTTTCATCCTTCCTTAGATTGAGAGGTTACAATAAAAATTTTTCTTTCCTCTCTTTCCTTTCCATTATTTGTTAATTTATCACTATGGCTGAAGCGGACTCAAATACCACAAAATCAGGCAGTGTGCTTACGGTAAACAGGGGATAAAGACTACTTGACCTCCCATGGGAGTATGACGGCAATGTATTTTGTTAAACAAACTCTTATTCTGTCTTTGTTTTTCATCTTGATCAATGGATGTTCTGATTCGGGTCATGTTCCCGATGAATTTGTTTTAATTCACTACCTGGGTGAAGATGAAGATTCACAGAATAATCATCAATTTCGCACTATCAACATTGTTGATTTTCCTGTCAGTTATATGGGCTACTCTCCTGCAAATCCTGACTATTTGTTAGATGTCCAAACAGACACCGGCTGGGTAAATATCTTTCATAACTGGTGTCTTACTGGAATGAGTGACATAGTTTTGGAATCTCGCTCATTCGTCGAGTTTTCTAAGAGAATTATATATGTCGAAGATACCCAATATTGGCGTCTGGGCATGAACTTTTGGAATGCGGACGAGGATACGTCATTTGTTATTTATACAGATCCCATTCCATAATTATCTGGTTAAGCAAACTTTCCCATTCATTATTTTAATTTTCACCTATGTCTGAAGTCAAAGCAAACACTATAAAAGTCGGCAGTGAGCTTAAGCTGACTGTGGAGTCTCTCGCCTATGGCGGCAAGGGTGTGGCTCATGTGGATGGCTATACTATCTTCCTCAGGAATGGACTGCCGGGAGAGACGGCAATGGCCCGCATTACTAAACGCAGAAAGGGATTTGCAGAGGCGGTTCCCGTTTCGCTGAAATCCGAATCACCATCTGCTGTGGCTAAGAAATGCGACCACTTTCCAACCTGCGGAGGCTGTTCCCTCCAGAATCTCGATTACGAAGAGCAGATCCGGCAGAAGCGCCAGCAGGTAATTGATCTTTATGCCCGCATCGCCGGTATCAGTGGTCTCGAGCCGGAACGTGTAATACCGGCAGAGAAGCAGTACCGTTACCGGAATAAAATGGAATTTTCTTTCTCCAGCCGCCGATGGATCCTTCCGGAGGAACCGGAAGGAGTGGATGCCAGTTTCGCTCTGGGACTGCACATCCCCGGGCGGTATGACAAGGTGCTGGACATCGAGACCTGTTGGCTGCAAAATCCCATTGGTAACGACATCCTTAGATTGGTGAAGGAGACGAGCCGGACAGCTGGACTGGAACCATACGATATTGTCAATCACACAGGCTTCCTCCGTAACCTGATCATTCGTATCGGTGAGCGTACAGGAGAGATAATGGTCAACATAGTTACCTCACGTGAGGCTCCGCATCGTCTGCAGCCCCTCGTGGACCGCCTGCTGAAACAATTCCCCGGTATCACCAGCATTGTCAATAATATCACTCGTAGGAAGGCGGGTGTCTCTTATGGGGAGTGGGAATTGCTGATGCACGGAACTCCCTACATTAAGGAAAAGCTGGGACCGCATACATTTGAGGTGTCGGCTGATTCCTTTTTCCAGACGAATACGGTACAGGCGGAGAAACTCTATATTGTGGCTCGAGAGTTTGCCGATTTCCAAGGGGATGAAATTCTGTACGATCTCTACTGCGGTACGGGATCAACGTCCATTTTCATGGCTGATGCCGTGGAAAATGTGTACGGCTTCGAACTCTTTCCTTCAGCGGTTGAAGATGCCGTCCGCAATGCCGTGAACAACAACATCAGCAACTGCCGCTTCTACGAAGCCAACCTCGACAAGTTCTTCCGGACGACACCCATTCTGAATGAGATCGAGAAGCCGGATATTGTGCTGCTTGATCCACCCCGGGCGGGGATGAACCGTAAACTGGTCAGGGATGTGATGGGTATGAAACCGGCCAAGATTGTTTATATCTCGTGTAACCCGTCCACTCAGGCCCGGGATGTGGCTCTTATGCGGGAAGAGGGATACGACCTGGAGAAGTTAACTATGGTGGATATGTTCCCCCACACTCCTCACATCGAAACGGTGGCGTTGTTGACGAGCTAGGACCGGACGTTAATTCAGGAAGTTCTTCGAAAGTGAGTTATTCCGGCAGACTCAACAGAGTGCCGTTGCAGTCCTGCTCAAATAGACCATAGACGTAGGGTATTGATCCATCGGTGAGAATAGTAGGTATCAAGCTGCTGTCTACCGCTCCGTCCGCACAGTAGAGATGATTTCCTTTCAGGTAAATGGTGTTAAGGTTGGTAAGATTGGTGATAGCCAGAGGGAGGGAAGTAAGGTCGTTTCTCTCCAAGCTGAGGATTTGCAGGTTATAGAGACTGCCTACAATTCCGGGAAGAGCCGTAAAATAGTTCCCATCAATATAGAGTATCCGGAGTTCTGTTAATTCCCCGAAGTTAGACGGTAGTTCAGTCAATTCATTCTCTCGAAGATAAAGGGTACTGAGGGAACTCAATCCGTTAATTGAATCAGGAAGTTCAAGCAGCCCATTCTCGTCCATGTAAAGATTCGTCAGTCTTTCCAGCTCACCAATTTCGTCCGGTAGTATGGATATTCTATTATCGTTCAGGCTGAGTGTCTTGAGGAATTGCAAACTCCCCAGGTCTGGTGGAATGCTGCCTATCATATTTCCGCTTATATTTAGTTCTTCCAGATTTCTGAGCGTGGAAATCTTCGCTGGAAGTGTGGTGAAATTGTTCTCGCTGATGTTGAAATTCAGAAGGTCCTCCAAGAACCAGAGGCTGTCTGGTAGATGAGAAACATCGTTGCCGCTCAGGATCAAGGTCTCCAGATTTGAAAGCTTACCAATGCTGGCTGGAAGCACATAGATATCGTAACCGGAGTAAATATGAAAGTAGCTGAGCCGCCCGGCCTTCCATCTCTGCGTACCAACCTCTACGGGGTCGAGCCATCCGTCATTGTCGTTACAGTCGTAACTGATAGTCTGTTCGGTCAGACCATTTATATCTATTAACTGTTCGAGGAATTGGATATCGTCTACAGAGCGGGGATCGTCCGGGTCGAAGTTATCATCATTATCCCAGCACTCTTCCTCATGGTACAAACCACTACCACTGCAGGCGTAAAAAGCTGCGAGCAGGAATACGGTAAATGATCTCTTAAACATCTTCACAATCACAATTTCAATACCTCATAAGTCTTCACAAAAGATATACAAAGTTCTCTAAATTCCTACAAGAGTATCCTATAGATCACCCGGCAGGTCACATCTGTCCAAAATAAATGTCCAAGAGAGACTATTTGGACAGTATTTGC
>CAZHRR010000029.1:20354-21445 GCA_964534955.1 uncultured bacterium | reverse complement strand
TATGAAGAAAATTTACCACATATATTACGACATTACAAGGTTGACATGACACTAGGGGTTAGGTTGAAAATGACGTTTTCCACCTAGTACACCGATTGAAAATTGCAAACCCTGTTAGATTATGGAATATCATATATTTACATATCTATTATATTAACTTAGACTTATGATTTACGAATAGATAGGGACTTCTAACCCACTTGAGAATGAAATTGAAATGAAAGTTCTTAACTTTTTGTTGACTGGTACGCCCGACCCGTCTACATGATATTTCGACGGGCAGGCCAATCTTCATTTCATTACGACGGGCAGGCCAATCATCAATTCAATACGTATGACAGGTAGGATTCCAAAAGGGTAAATGATTGGTAATAGGTTGTCAGAAAATCTTTAGATAAAGTCCTATTCATAATGAGTCCACATTCTGATAACTTTTATTATATTGTCTTCTTCAAGAACTTGATAAACCAAACGATGTTGTTTATTTATTCTTCTTGAAACAAAGCCATCAAGCTTTCCATATAAATTTTCATAAGATGGTGGGTATGCAAAAGGATCTTCTTGAATTACATTAAGTAAGTTTTCAGCTTTCGCCTTCAAATTACTTTTTGCTATTTTTTTTGCGTCTTTCTTCGCTTGAGGGGAATAAAGTAAACGATACATTACCAATCTAATTCTTCACTATACTCGCTTAACTCTCGTCTTGCTTCAGAAATAATAGAATCAGCCATCCCAGGGATACTCGTTAGATAATCCGTGTCTGATTCTTCATTTTCTTTACTTTTTAAAAAATCAATAAAATCTAAAACCTCCTTAACATGCAGCGGCGATAGTTCTTCTAAATCTTCATTAATTTTTTCTTTTAATTTTAAATTCATAAAATCCTCCAATTATTTTTACCGTTTAAAATTACAAATTAATTCTTCAATTACATTAAACTTAATCCCATATGTATTTTGATGAATTTTGAATTTAATTCGGTAGGCATCAGTCTATTAGTACGCTCGACCCGTCTACATGGTATTTCGACGGGCAGGCCAATCTTCATTTCATTACGACAGGCAGGCCAATCTTCATTTCATTACGATGGG
>CAZHRR010000029.1:0-20254 GCA_964534955.1 uncultured bacterium | reverse complement strand
GCCAATCTTCATTTCATTACGACAGGCAGGCCAATCTTCATTTCATTACGATGGGTAAACAAGATTCCACGAAGGGTCCTGTGGAGAACCTTTGGCGTTCCCGACACTTCCGTGTTGGGACGCTCGATAGTACGCCCGACAGGATTCGAACCTGTGGCCTTCGGCTCCGGAGGCCGACGCTCTATCCAGCTGAGCTACGGGCGCATCTGTTGGTGATTGCTAACATGTGAGTTGTATCTTGTGAAGTACTAATCACCACTCTACCAGTTACCACTCCACCAGTTACCTCCAGGAGTTCCTGCGGAGCACTCAACTACTCACAAAATTCTCTGCAGCTTCTACAGTATTTTCTACCAGCATCGCAATTGTCATAGGTCCAACACCTCCGGGGACGGGTGTAATTGCTGAAGCGATGCCCTGAACAGCATCAAAATTGACATCGCCTTCCAGATGATAACCTTTCTCGCTCTCGTCATCAACGCGGTTTACACCTACGTCAATAATCACTGTATCTGGTGATACCATGTCGTTGCCAATAAGTTTCGGAACTCCCACAGCTGCTATAATAATATCTGCCTGCCTGGTGTGGTAACCAATATCAGGCGTACGGGAGTGACATACAGTTACTGTCGCATTCCCAGTTTCGTTTTTCAGTCCCAGTAATAACGACAAGGGTCTTCCGACGATATTGCTCCTCCCCACCACTACAACATGCTTACCCTGTGTGGATATATCGTAGTGTTTGAGTATCTCAAGAATACCTTTGGGAGTGCAGGGGATAAATCGGGGTTTGCCGGATGCCAGTCGTCCCAGATTCACAGGGTGAAAACCGTCTACATCCTTTTCAGGAGAAACTGCATTTAAAATATTTTCTGTATCAACTCTCTTCGGAAGCGGGAGCTGTACAAGAATCCCGTGAAATTCAGGATTTTCATTCAAACGAAGAATCAAGTCAAGGATATGATTTTCCTTCATATCTGATGGGATATAAATAGTCTCTGAGTGAAGGTTGAGTTTGGCAAATCTCTTAGTCTTCATCCTCACATAGACCTCGGAAGCAGGATCGTTTCCCATTAAAACTGCAGCCAATCCCGGAACAATCCCGCGAGCTGCGAGAGTAGAAATTGATGTCTCCAGTCGATCATAAACTGAAGCTGCAACTTCTTTACCTGAAAGAACAAGTGTTGAGGATGAATCAGTCATTGAAATTACTCCGGGGTATTGTATGGTGGTTAACGATAGATCGATTTATCGATTGTGATCAGGTGAGAACCGACTCATCTATCAGTTCTACCATAGATGCCGCTCGATCCTCGACATCCGATATTATATCTTCTCTTTCACGTCGGATGGAGAACAGTTCATCGGTGATGCTCATAGATGTCAAGATTGCAATTCTCAACTCAGATTGATTTGATGGAAGTCCTTCCGACACTTCCCGCATTTTGGAATCAACATAGTCAGCCACATCAGCAATGTATCTTGAATCTGCCTGGGCTTTTACAGTGTATTCCTGGCCGAATATGGATACTCTAACAAGATTTTGATCATGATCTTCCATAAATACCTCCTTAAAACGCGTCCAGCATATCCAGCAGCTTTCGGATCTTCTTTTCTATTCTGGACTTCACTTCGTCACTAAGTGGATCTGTTCCGCCGTTTTCATCATTATTACTGCGTAAGCTGCCTATTTCTTCAGAAAGCTTTTCGAGTCGCTTTTCCAGTGCTTTGAGTTGGGGAAGTTGTGCGCTCATCTCTATCGTAATTTAGCTCCTAACTTTTTCCTTGCCACCTGAATTATTGATTCTGAAATCTCATCTATTTCGCTGTCTCTCAGAGTTCTATCAGTTGCTTGAAATAGAAGCCTGAAGGAAACACTTTTTTCATCAGAACCAATTTGCTCTCCGGTATAGAGATCTACCAGTTTTACTTTTTTCAAAAGATTGGTTCCCTTAGACCTTATTAATTTATCAATCTCTCCTGCCTGAACTTCCTTTCCAACAATGAATGAATAATCCCGTTCTATTCCGGGAAACTGAGGAACAGGTGCATACCGGACAGGATATGACATATTAGAAGCAATGTTATCGAGATTTAGAGAGAAACTAAATACTGGAGTTTCTATTTCATATGCTTGTAGCTGCTGTATAGGAATAGAACCAAACAGTGCAATTGGTTCGCCATCAATATTAGCAATTTGTTCCTCGTAATAAACAGATGGAGTGTCAGCTGATGAAAAATCAGGAATACCAACATTGATGAATTCAGCGAGACTATTAACTACACCCTTAATAAAAAAGAGATCATGAGGCTGATCGCTTGTTCTCCACCCTTCAGGATTTCTCTGTCCACATACGACTCCGGTTAATTGTGCAGCCTCTTCCCTGCCGAATTCTGCTTTTGGATTAGCTGAGAAAACTACTCCGTACTCAAATAGAGCCAGATTTGTCTCATTCCTGTTCAGATTGTACTTCAGCGCCCTGAGAAGACCTGGAATCAAGGATGGTCGCAGTGCTGACATTTCATTGCTGAGTGGATTTTGAACTACCAGAGGATCACCTTTTCCAAAAAGTGCTGCTCTTCTGCTGTTCATGAGGCTGTTGCTATAAATCTCGTTAAATCCTATTCCTGCGAGAAATCTCTTAAGTTCAGAGACATGTATTTCTGGATCATGTTCGACTTTTTCAATATTACCTTCAAATGAAAACTTCGACTGAATAGATTCATAACCGTACACCCTTGCCAACTCTTCAATCAGATCTATTTCACGCTCGAGATCAGGTCTAAAGGTAGGTGGAACAGAGACAAATCCGTTCTTCGTCTTTGTGGAAGATATTTCAAGTCCTGCGAAAGTCTCTTCGATAAAGTTCTCATCAATGTCATGACCAATTACTTCGGATGCTTTACCGGGACGTAGAGTAATTTCTTCAATTGATATTTCTGAGGGATACGCATCGACAATACCTTTTTCAACCGTACCATCTGCAAGTTCTGCAAGAAGTTCAGCAGTTCTATCTAATGCTGTGATGAGTCCCTCGAAATCTGTCCCCCTTTCAAATCGCTTTGACGCTTCGGTACTCAAACCTAATGATTTGGAACCACGCCGGATAGTAACTGGATCAAAGTAAGCACTTTCAATCAGAATATCCGTCGTAGTCTCTGACACTTCTGAATTAGCACACCCCATAACTCCTGCCAGAGCTACCGGTTTGTTGGCATCACAAATCAATAGATGATGATGGTTCAAAGTTCTTTCTTCATCATCGAGAGTGACTATTTTTTCACCATCCTCAGCCAATCTAACAACTATCTTTTCACCTTCAAGCAGATTCAAATCAAATGTATGCAGAGGATGTCCCAGTTCCATTAGAACATAGTTAGCTATATCCACCACGTTATTGATACTTCGAATTCCCACGGTTTCCAATCGGGATGACAACCAACCGGGTGATGGTCCAATTTTTACATTACGTACGATACGTGCCGCATATCGTGGACATGCTTTTTCATCCACTATCTCAACAGAAAAAGAATCACCCACTTTTTGGGATGATTCACGAAGATTGATGTCGGGTTGCTTAAGCTCACTTCCCGAAAGAACGGCAACTTCCCGGGCTACTCCAAGATGGGACATACAGTCGGGGCGATTGGGTGTTAAATCGAGCTTGAGTATACTCTCACCACCAGCCTCTGATTCTATCCCTCCAGCTGTAAGCAGATCAGCCAGATCTTGAGCATCGAGGTCGAAATCAACAAAGGACCGCAGCCATTCAATGCTGATAATCATCTGAACTGCCTCAGGAATCGTACATCACCGTTGAAGAAAAGCCTGATGTCATCAATTCCATATTTCAGCATCGTTAAACGTTCAATACCCATACCGAATGCATACCCGCTCCATTCGTCAGGGTCGTAACCTACTTTCTCAAATACAGCTGGATCAACCATGCCACAACCCAGTATTTCCAACCACCCTGTGTTTTTGCACGTTTTACAGCCATTACCTTCGCAGAATATACATGATACATCAAATTCTGCACTTGGTTCTGTAAAGGGGAAATAACTTGGTCGGAATCTTGTGTTAACATCAGCGCCAAAGAAGGATTTTACAAAATATTCCAGTGTCCCTTTCAATTCGGAGAATGATACATTTCTTGCGACATAGAGTCCCTCTATCTGGTGAAAGAGGCAGTAGCTGCGGACACTAATAGCTTCATTGCGATAAACCCTCCCGGGAACAATAACACGAAGAGGTGGTTCTTCCTCCTCCATCACATGGATCTGAGTGTTGGATGTATGTGTTCGCAGCACGACTTCATCATCAACATAGAAAGTATCCTGCATATCTCTGGCAGGATGATGATGTGGAATATTTAGAGCCTCGAAATTGTGGTAATCATCATCAATCTCAGGGCCATATACGGAATTGAATCCAATAGATTCAAAGATCTTCTTGATCTCCTGGATGGTCTTCTCTAAGGGATGGATGGAACCGACAGGAATAAAATCACCGGGAAGTGTGGGATCTACTGTCTCATCAACTTCCGATTTACTTTGAATCGCTTGATCGAGTAATTTCTCTATTACACGTGAAAGGTCATTCTTCAACTGGTTAAGCGTTTGCCCTGCTTCAGGACGATCTTCAGGTTTAACATCCTTCATCTGAGAAAATAATTCTGCTACCAGACCCTTTCGACCAAGGAATCTGTTCTTAATCTCGTTCGCTTCATCTTGCGTAAAGGGCATGCCCTTTACAGCTTCAGCGAAATCAATTCTTACTTTCTCGATTGAATCGTGGAGTGTCATGGTGTATTAATGATAGTAGAAATCCAAACCTTCAACTTGTCTTGAAAGCTCACGAAATATACAAAAATCCGCCCGTTGTATCGAGCGGATTTCATTAACAAGCACTTTATTGAAATTATGAGTTTACGATATTAAGCCACAGCCTGCTCAACAACTACCTTGAATATTTCAGGTTCATGTACAGCGAGGTGTGCCAGGACTTTTCTATCGAGTGTGATGTTTTTGTCTTTTAGTGCAGACATCAAGCGTGAATAAGTAGTTCCATTTAGACGAGCGGCAGCATTGATTCTTGAAATCCACAGTCGCCTGAAATTACGCCGGCGTTGACGGCGATCTCTGTAATTATATAACATCGCCTTATCAACTGCATCTTTCGCACTCTTATACTGACGGCTTCGCGCACCGTAATATCCCTTTGCCTGCTTCAATATTTTCTTATGTCTTTTCTTTCTCGGAACTGCAGATGTAACACGGGGCATTTCTACTCTCCTAACATTTTCTTTACTCGACCTGCATCAGAAGAACTGACGTGGTTGCTGTGACGCAGACCTCGTTTCCTATCAGAACTCTTTTTACCCATCAGGTGTGCGCGGTTAGCTCGATTCTTTTTAACTTTACCTTTGCTGGTAAGATTGAATCTTTTAGCAGCACCCCTTCTCGTTTTTATTTTAGGCATTTCTTTACTCCTCTAAGCTGGTTTCATCAAGATGGAGAATCTGTTTCCCTGCATTTCTGCTCGTTTCTCCACCTGAGCAAAACCATCCAATGCATCATAAATTCTCTCAACTAAATCTTCTCCCAAGTCTTGACGGGCCATTTCTCTTCCACGAAACATGACAGTTACTTTTAGATGAAATCCTTGCTCAAGAAAATTCTTAGCCCGATTTATCTTTGTTTCGAAATCATTCTGACTTATTCGGGGGCGAAATCTAACTTCTTTTGTCTTAATAACATGCTGTTTTTTCTTACTGCTTTGTTCCTTCTTTTTCTGTTCATATTTCAGTTTTCCATAGTCCATCAGGCGGCAAACCGGAGGCTTTGCTTTGGGAGCTACTTCAACTAAGTCTAATCCAGCATTTTCAGCTTCTTGAATTGCCTTTGCTGTTGACATAATACCTAATTTTGTTCCATCATCAGTAATTACTAGAACTTCCTCTGCTTTGATTTGACCGTTAACTCTGATCTTTTCTATTTTTGCGATTTCTTCAATCTCCTTTTTTCGTTTATTTCCTCATTAAGTTCGCTAATGACATCGGCGAACAGGATACTACCTAAATCACCTTCAAATCTTCGTCTGAGAGACACAGTCCCAGCTTCTGCTTCTTTCTCACCCACAATAAGCATTACATTGATTTTACTTATTTCAGCTTTCCTTATCTTAGCACCAATTTTATCAGCTCGAATATCTAATGCGCTCCGAATGCCAGCATCCTTTAATTCTTTAAAAACAGCTTTGGCATAATCTTCTACTTTTTCCGTAACCGTCAAAACAGCAACCTGCACTGGAGCTAACCACAATGGAAAATCTCCACCATAATGCTCAATTAAAAACCCGATAAAACGTTCATGGGTACCAAGTGGAGCCCGGTGTATGCATAATGGCGTTTCTTCTTCGTTTTTTTCATTTGTGTAAGTTAAATCAAATCTTGAGGGGATAGCGAAATCTACTTGATTCGTTGCAAGAGTAAATTTTTTCCCGATTGCACTCCACACCTGGACATCTATTTTTGGTCCATAAAATGCTGCATCACCGGGAATTTCAACATAGTTTATATTCCCTTCATCCAACGCTTCACGTACAGCCTTTTCAGTCTTAATCCAAAGTTCCGGTTCATTGACATATTTTTTTCCTAAACCATCCGCTGAATGAAGACATAATTCCATCTCATATTTTTCAATTCCAAAGATAGTAAAATAATCCATATACATATTACAAACTGCTAAGAATTCTTCCTTGAACTGATCTTCTGTACAGTAAATATGTGCATCATTCATTTGCATACTTCGTACCCGCATCAGTCCAAAAAGCTGCCCCGATTTTTCGTATCTGTAACATGTACCATATTCTGATAACCGGACGGGCAAATCGCGATAACTCTTTGGAGTAGAAGCATAGACTTTGTGGTGATGTGGACAATTCATCGGTTTGATATAATATTCAATCCCATCTACATCCATTGCCGGATACATACTGTCCTTGTAGTGTTTCAGATGACCAGATCTTTCATATAATATTCCTTTGGTTAAATGTGGAGTTCGAACTCGTTGGTAACCAGCTTTTTGTTCAGTCTCCATCGCCAGTTTTTCCAGCTCATCAATAATGACAACCCCGTTAGGAAGCCACAAGGGAAGACCGGGTCCAACTTCATCATCGAATGTAAACAATTCCAGTTCTTTCCCTAGTTTTCGATGATCACGTTTCTTTGCTTCCTCGAGGAAATGCAGGTACTGTTTCAGCTGCTTTCTTGTAGCGAAGGCAGTTCCATAGATCCTCTGAAGCATTTTATTTTTTTCATCACCGCGCCAGTACGCACCTGCTGTATTGAGGAGTTTAAAGTGCTTAATATAATAAGTTGACGGTAAATGAGGTCCTCTGCAGAGATCCGTAAAATCTCCCTGATTATATGCTGAGATGGACTCTTCTTCGGATATTTCTTCGATAATCTCAACTTTGTAGCTTTCGTCTATTTCCTTAAACAGCGCCAGTGCCTCATTTCTCGGAAGCTCCTGACGGTGTATAGTCAATCCCTCAGAAGCGAGTTCCTTCATACGTTCTTCTATCTTGGTGAGATCCCCATCAGTGAAAGGAGTATCAATATCAAAATCATAATAAAAGCGATTTTCAATAGTAGGTCCTATGGCAACTTTAGCTTCAGGAAAAAGCTGCTTCACTGCTTGTGCCATTAAGTGAGATGTACTGTGCAGTAATACATCATGGCCTTCGCGTGAGGAAGCCGTTACAGTTTCTATCACTGCATCCTCCATCAAGACTGTGTCCCTATCACTCAATACACCATTTATTTTAACTGCAACGGTGTCGTTGTAAAGGTGGGGAGCTATGTCTTGGAGGATATCAGATGCAGATGTCGCTGTGGGATACGACTGCTTTTCGTGTCCGGATACGGATACTGTTATCTTCGACATATATGTATGATTTAACTTTCATTTCGCTTCGTGGGCGATAGAGGAGTCCTTCAGAGGAGTCCCTCCGGGATAACCTCTGACCTTCCCGACAAGTCGGGACGCTCTAACCAGCTTCCATAATACTTTTTTAATTGTAAGAGTAAGCTGATCACCCATTTATCCTAATCAAGAAGCAACTAGCTGATTTTCTAAAGTAAATCCAGCTCGTGGGCGATAGAGGAGTCGAACCTCTGACCTCATGCACGTCAAGCATGCGCTCTAACCAGCTGAGCTAATCGCCCTGAACATAGCTCAATTGCCATGCAAAAAGCGGGGGAATTTAGAGTTATACCGTCGGAAAGTCAACTTATAGAGAGGTTCGCTGAAGTCACGATAGTTTATTGATCTGATGGTGACAAGACATTATCATATACAACCTGGTCAGACAAAATATCAATTGCCTTTAATATTGCAGGATCATCATCGAAAGAAGAACTAATTCTGGCTTCAATTCCGCCAATTTGAAAAGAAAATTCTCTTTCCAATTCAAGGATAAGGTCCTTCTGCTCAATATCAAACCGTTTTGTTTCCAAGTCATTGTAATACTGTTCGATCGTTTCAAGAGACATTAACATTTGTGGAGAAGCTGCAGCTGTACTGTCTAGAGCAGTACGGAGTGTATGAAATTGTTTCTCACCTTCAATATTAAGTGTGAGTTCTTTACTACTTAGGAACTGGCGAAAATTATTCAAGATTTCATCATCTACTACAACCGGTAATACAAGTTCGTGTTCCTGCATGTACAGAGAAGCAAACTTAAAGAACAGTCCACGACGCCAGCATTCACGAGCAAGAACCGGAGTTGTAGGCATCTCCACCTCTATATCCGGTGTAATACCGCCTAATTCACTAACTTTTCTACCTCCAGCAGTATAGTATACTATTGTGCTGTCGTGATCGGGGCCGAGAGCTATTTCATCCTCGATGTAACCGGGTTTTTGAATAAATCGACCTGAGGGTATATAGTATTTCGCGGTAGTCATCTTAATTGAATTTTCACGATCTAAAGGAAATACTGATTGTACAAGCCCTTTACCAAAAGAAGGTCTTCCAATTATGATTCCTCTATCCAAGTCCTGAATAGCTCCGGAAATAATTTCGCTGGCTGAGGCACTTCCCCCGTCGATCAGGATAATTATGGAGACATCATCCGAGATAATTGCAGTACGCCCAGAACTGAATTCACGATTAGCTGCATCGTATCTGCCTCGTGTTGATAAAAGCTCAGGTCCCTCAGGAACCAACAGCTCAAGAATACTGATGGCTGCATCGAGGAGACCACCGGGATTTCCTCTGAGATCAATGATGAGTTTTTCCATCCCCTGCTCAGAAAGGCTTTCAAGAGATTTTCTCATATCAGCAGCTGAATTCCGGGAAAATCTCGTCAGTCTAATGTAGGCAATATCTTCTCCAATGAAATCCGCATAAGATATATCTTCAATAGTGATGTTAGCTCGTTCCAATTCAAAATCAAGCGGTTCAGCTTCACCGTATCGGGCAATACTCAGAACTACGATGGTTCCCTTTTTCCCTCTGATATTTTTCGCAGCTTCATCTAAGTTCATGTCAGATGTAGATTCTCCATTAATAGCAACAATCCTATCACCTGACATAATACCACTTCGAATGGCAGGTCCTCCTTCCATCGGCGCAATGACCGTGAGAGAGTCATCCCGCAAACCGAGCTGAATACCTACACCGCCATACTTTCCTTTAGTTAGCATATCCAGACCTTGACGGTCTTTCGGCTGGAGAAATACTGTGTATGGGTCAAGTTTGGACAACATACCCTCTATTCCTGCTACCGCCAGCTTCTCAGCATCTACTTGATCAGCATAATGAGTCATAACTCTCTTATACACTTCAAATAACATCTTCCCATTGTCTGCAATATCCTGGTAATCATTAAGCGGATCAGCTTGTATTGGAATTATTAATATTGCTACAATCATTGTAAAAACGATCATCTTCAATAATTTCATTCTCGAATCTCCTCAATTCTATTAACTATCTTTCTGTTCATATCTTCAATAGCCTGCATGCCATCTAACACAAAATATCTTTCATGGAATTTATCTGCCAATTTCAGGTAACCTTCCCGCACTTTCTGTAGAAAATCAAACCCTACCTGCTCAATACGGTCAAAACTCTTGTTCTGCATTCTGTGTAGAGCTTCCTCTACGGAAAGATCGACTAAGAAAGTAATATCCAGCTTTTTCTTTGCTGTTGCAAATGCATTAAGCTTTTCGAGCCACTCCAGGTCAATGCCGCGTCCATATCCCTGATAAGCCAGGGTTGAGTCGGCATATCTATCACAAATGACGATAGTTCCACTTTCCAAAGCCGGGAGAATGACCTCTCTTGTCAACTGCGCCCTGCTGGCCGCAAGTAAAATTGTTTCTGTTGACGAATCCATTTTGTCATTTTGGGGATTTAACAATATTTCCCGAATCTGCTCAGAAACAGATGTTCCACCCGGTTCACGCAAAAGTACGACTTTTTCCCCATTAGACTCAAGGTAACTGCTCAGCAGTTCTGCCTGAGTGGATTTTCCACATCCGTCTATACCTTCAAAAGAGATGAATATGCCGTTCATATGGCGGGAATATCGAGTTTATATCTACTTGTGATAACGATTGCTCCACTCTGTTTTTATTAGAGTACTACTTAATGAAACTTAATGTTCCTCGACAAGGATATTCAGGTATTTTTAATGTACATTGTCTATTATTGTGACTGGTTCCCAGTTGCCACCCCAAATTCACCGTCGTAATAGTCTGAAATCGTCATTACTCATGAACTAACTCACCCCATTTATTTCGTGAAGTCCCCTCTCTTATCCACAGGATCCTGCGGATAGATAGAGGAGAAAACATACAAAAGAACCTGTTCTTGTCTTCCCTCTCTTAATAAGAGAGGGATCGAGGGTGAGTTCAATCTTCTTTCTTTTCATAATTAAATATTCCCTATTTATCGAGAAAATAAGACAAACCTGCCTTCTATCATCCGCTCGGATAGGTATTTCGTGTAAAATCTTTCTGGTAATGATTTGGTAAAAGTTAAAATCGAGAGTATACCGATTGCTCTTAACCTCAAAATAACTGTTTCAAAGAGGAACGGATAATCTCCATACCTATATCGATCTCATCACGAGATATGTTTAGCGGGGGTCTGAAGCGAATTGCTTTTAAACCTGAGCCCAGAATGAATGCGCCGTTTTCAAGAATTTTCCCAGCAAGTTCATCACGCTGCTCGCTGGTTGGTAAGTCGAAGGAACACATGAGGCCTAATCCGCGGGGTTTGAGAACCAGCTCTGGAAACTCTTCATGAAGTGACATGAGTTGGGATAGAAGATATTTACCATTTTCAGTAGCAGCATTCAGGAGGTTTTCTTCTCTGGTGATTTCCAGATAGATTACACTGCGTACCATGTCAGTAAGATTGCCGCCCCAAGTAGAATTTATCCTGCTGGATTCTTTGAATACGTTATCCGGGACCTCGTCAATACGTCGGCTGGAGACGCATCCGCAAACCTGGGTCTTCTTGCCAAAGCTCATGAGATCCGGTGCCACATCAAAATGTTCCCATGCCCACATTTTACCTGTTAGACCCATTCCGGTCTGAACCTCATCAAAAATGAGCATTATCTCGTTATCATCACAAATCTCTCTGAGTGTCTGTAGGAATTCCTTCCGGAAGAAGTTGTCGCCACCCTCTCCCTGGATCGGCTCAATTATTAGAGCTGCAATATCAGGTCCATCCTTTTTAATAACCGATTTAATCTGATCAATTGCCTCTTTTTCTACTAGCTTTACCGACGCCAGATTATCTTCATCCAGCGGGAAGGTTACTTTAGGATTGACGATGCGAGGCCAGTTAAACTTGGGAAAATGGGCTGTCTTTCGGGGATCAGCTGTATTAGTAAGGGAAAGTGTGTAGCCCGTGCGGCCATGAAAGCACTGTTCAAAATGTATTACCTGGGAACCGACATCACCGATTTTCCCATTTCTGGCAACGTTTTTTTTAACTTTCCAATCAAATGCAGCTTTAAGTGCATTTTCTACTCCTAGCGCTCCGCCCTCAATGAAAAAAGCATATAAAAAATGGTCAGGAATAGCAATATCAAAAAACGTATCAACAAATTCAGCTAACTGTCTTGAATAGACGTCAGAGTTCGTCGGTTTATTAGCCGCTACTGAGAAAAGTCTTTCTTTTGCCTCAACGATACGAGAATGATTGTATCCTACCGGCATAGAAGCAAACATAGAGAAGAGATCGAGATATTCTCGACCATCTCTCTCGTCAACCAGCCAGGAACCATGACTTTTCTCAAGATCAATCACCGGCTCAAATCCATCTGCTAAAATGTGACACCCTAATACTTCTCTTACACTATTTGGATTTACTACTGACATTGTTAACTCCTATTCGCTGAAATCACCAAAAGTAATACCTTGAGCCAGCTCCATTTTGCCGCTCCAATTGATAGTATTGGTCTGCCGGCGCATGTAGGCTTTCCAGGCATCTGAGCCCGATTCGCGACCTCCGCCTGTCTCCTTCTCGCCGCCAAATGCTCCTCCGATTTCTGCTCCCGATGTGCCGATGTTAATATTTGCTATACCGCAGTCACTTCCAGCTGGAGAAAGGAATTTCTCGGCATTGAGGAGATTATTGGTAAACATTGAGCTGGACAGTCCTTGCGGCACAGCATTGTGCTTTTCTATGGCATCTTCTATATCATCATATTCGATTAAATAAAGGATTGGAGCAAAAGTCTCTTCCTGTACTATATCCCAGGAATTCTCGGCCTTCACAATAGTCGGTTCCACAAAGAATCCGGGACCATCTTTCACGTTTGCCCCGTAGAGTATTTCACCTCCCTTATCCCGGATTCTTTCCAGTGCAGCAGAGAAGTCCTCAACGGCTCCCTGATTTACAAGCGGTCCCATAAGTGTTCCATCTTCCAGCGGATTTCCGATAGATACTTGTTCGTAAGCAGATTTGAGAGCATCCGCTACCTTTTTGAAAGCACTTTTTTGCACAAAGACACGTCTAGTAGATGTACATCTCTGGCCAGCAGTTCCAACAGCTCCGAAGAGAATTGCAGGGATAGCCAAACTGAGATCAGCATCTTCATCAACGATAATGGCGTTATTTCCGCCCAGTTCAAGAATGGTACTCCCCAGACGCTCCCCTACAATACCGCCAATCCTCTTCCCCATGGGTGTAGAGCCGGTGAAGGATATGAGCGGGACTCTGCTGTCCCGTACCATCCTGTCTCCCACCGTTCTGCCGCTGCCGATAATGAGCCCGAAAATGGGTGGATGACCTGATTCTGACAGGACCTCGTTGCAGATGTTTTGCACAGCTATTCCGCAGAGGGGAGCGCTGGATGAAGGTTTCCAGATAGTAGTATCTCCACAGACAGCGGCAATGAGTGCATTCCATGACCAGACGGCCACCGGAAAGTTAAAAGCTGTGATGACGCCCACAGGACCCAGCGGATGCCACTGTTCATACATCCTGTGTTGGTATCTTTCGGAGTGCATGGAGAGTCCATAAAGCTGCCGGGAAAGTCCCACGGCAAAGTCAGCAATGTCAATCATCTCCTGAACTTCACCATCGCCTTCCTGCTTGATTTTCCCCATTTCCAGCGATACAAGACTTCCGAGATCATCCTTCTGTTCTCTCAGTCGATCAGCGATTTGACGCACCAATTGTCCACGTACGGGAGCAGGCACCATCCGCCACTCCTCAAATGCTTTCGTGGAAGTTGTTATGACCGTCTCATAATTATCTTCCGAGCACTGAGTGACACTGGCGATGACTTCTCCGGTAGTTGGATTTACAGATTCGAGTATTTTACCGCCTTCAGTGCTGAGCCAGCCGTCCGGTCCGGTACATGCCCCGGAGTTAATATCTTTAATCCCCAGATTGTCTAATAAACTCATGATTGATTCCTGATAAAGCAGGCTCCTATGTTAGTTCAGATAGTAAAATAGTGTTCTCAAAACGGCGGCGAAATTTAGAGGGGAACTGAGGGAATTTCAAGGGGAATTGGAAACTGATAAAGTAAGAAGTGAGAAGGAAAAAGTAAGAAGTAGAAAGTGAGAATGAGCACGAGTGTTGGGGAGCTGGGGTGATTAGGAGTAGAGGAGAAAGGGAAAAATTAAAAAGTAAGAAGGAAGAAGTGAGAAGTATAAAGTGAAGGGAAAAGAAGCGGAGGAACTGAGGTGCTGGGGAGCAGCCGATAATATCTCAATTAAACTCATCTCTACCCGTCAATTGGTAGACACCAACAAAATACCAATTACAATTCATAGAATATATTCGATATTGTTCTAAAATTACTACACAAGTAACTCCTCGTTTGTGGGATAAGGGATTGTTTCTATATATAAGCAAACGGGACCTTAACTTTTATTATTTTTCAGTAAAGAAAGACGGTTTACCTTCAAGAACGTCTACCGCATCTCTGTCCATATGAACCATGAATTTGTAAATCAGTGCGATGGTGATTTGATCCACTTGAGAAAATAGGTTGGTAAGTTTCCCGACCAGAATATCACGGCAGGTGTCTATACGTCTTCTTGTTTCTTGGTCTAACATTCAGTTTCTTTTATTGGAACTAAAGTCCTTCCTTGAGTTGCCTCCAATCCCCAGCATAAATGCTGGGGTAAGTATTTTGTAACCCTATTAATTACCCTAACTTTCAAGTTGAGGGTTAATAGACTATCTAAAGAACGGGTTTCAGCCATATTCTAATTACCCCACCTTTCAAGGTGGGGATTACCAGATAACAACAAACCTGGGCTTTAGCCCAATTATTCTTGAAATCCATATTTTCTTTTACCGTATCCTGAATTTCATGTTAACTCTCAGTTGATAATCACCATCAGCAGCCATGCATAGGGGTTAGTCCCGCGCTAATGCCGCTTTTTTCTTTCCAGTTTATTTTTCAACCCATTTAATAACAATATTGGGAAAATACTTCATGAACATCGCCCATCCACTTTAATTTAACTTTTTCTTTATGACTATAAAACTGACATCATCTGTTGGAGGGCTGAACCCACGTAGATCTTCCATGATCTTATGAAAAATTTCTTGAGCAGGAAGTTGTTTGATTTTTATTAAAGTTGTTTCAACTGTTTCAAAATAGGACTCTTCATTTTTATTATGATGTTCGGACAAGCCATCTGTATATAATAACATGATATCACCCGCAGCCATTAAATTTATCTCATTAATAGTATAATTTTCCTTATAGCCTATGTGACTAAAATGACGTTTTTTATCTATATCCGATTTGGATGGAAACATACCAAGCGGAGGAAATGTGAGAAGTCTCCCTTTTCGAAGTCCTACTATTTTATCATATTTATATGAAAAAACGATTGGAGGAGGATGTCCTAAGGTAATGAATCTGAATTTCCCATTCTCAGATATTTCACCATAAATCATCGTTAAATATTTGTCAATACTTGATGATTTATGGAATCTAGTATTTAGTGTTTCAAATAGTCTTGTCGTTATTTCACCGTAGGTATCTAATTCATATAAAATACCTGTAAAAAAAGCATCATGCAGTCTACCCGCTAAAAAGGCATCAGTAATATTATGTCCCGCTACATCTGCAATCAATAATCCAGCCCGAGTTTTGTTAAAAATGAGATTTTCTTCGATATCTTCCCTGCCAGCATCTTGTGCTTTTTTGATTCTTGATTCAAGGTCAAATCTTTGATTGAAATCGACATAAATAATATGATCCCCTCCTACTGCACCATTTAATGGAAAGGATTCACCGTAAATGTCAATATTTTTGAGTTGAGGAATTTCTCCC
Organism: uncultured bacterium; assembly: GCA_964534955.1. Classification (GTDB taxonomy): domain Bacteria; phylum Fidelibacterota; class Marinisomatia; order Marinisomatales; family UBA2128; genus UBA2128. Next base: position 4,422 of record CAZHRR010000029.1, on the reverse strand, counting down.
GGAGGAGGAATTAACACTTTAGCTATTCTTTGAAAATTTTCCAGTTCTTGTTTTAAAAGATTTATACTTCCTTTGCTCATTTTTTACCCTTTAGATGATTAATAATGACGGTTCATCACACATTTAAGTGGTTAAATAATTGGTGTTTTTTATGTTCCGAAGAAAAAACTCTAAGCATGTAGTGTTTTATCTTTCGCCATTTTCTTTGACGCAAAGAAAACGGCTGCTCCTCCACAGGCGACCCTCCGGGTCACAGGAGCTCCTTCGGAGCAAAAGAAACAGTCGCTGTGGAAAAATCTGGGGAGAGAGTTTTTTCAAGAGATACCCTTTCATCATTTTCATGTTCTCATTCTTCAAGATGAATTACTTGGACTGTGATGTTGTCTGACCCGCCGTTTTGTTTGGCAAGACCGATAAATCTGTTTGTTGCAGCACTGGGTTTTTCATTTGCTAATATGTTATGTAGATCATCATGAGATATCAATCCCCACAGCCCGTCAGTGCAGAGTAGAAATTTATCCCCAGAAGTTAGCTTAAGGGGTTCTTGCCTAACCTCTACATTCACCTTTAACTCGGATCCTATGGCTTCCTTCAACACATTCTTGTTGGGATGTTTCTCAGCTTGCTCTTGGGAAATCAATCCATCATCTACCATCCTTTGGACCAAAGAGTGATCTTTAGTTAGTTGCGTCATATCGCTGCCGTGCAGGTGATAAATCCGGCTGTCCCCCACATGTGCGATGTAGGCATTATTCCCTTTAATCACCAACGCGACACATGTTGACCCCATCATCGCATTGCTGTACTCGCTCAGTTTCCGATGGTGAATAACGGTATTAGAATCTTCTATGGTCTTCCGGAGGAAATCAGGTACCACACCCGGATCTTTCTTAGAGAATTTCTCTTTAAGTATGTCCACAACTGTCTGACTGGCAAACTGACCACCGTCTTTATGACCCAAGCCATCCGCTACCACAAACAGGTCACCCCAATCGCAATTGACATGCGTCCATCGATCCTGGTTTACCTTCCTGATGAGACCGATGTCAGATTTGCTGGAATATGAGAGCTTCATTCAATATCTTAGGTGCCGCACACTTTTTCTAAAGGATCCCTCGGGAAAGTACATTGCACCTTCTTTTTCACTGTTGAGCAAGGGCAGCTTTTGCCTCTTCGAGATGTTGGAGAATATTATGATCATAATACGGATTCTCATTCCAAGCTCTTTGCAAAATTTCAACTGCTTCCTGATACTTGCCCTGTTTATAGTAACCCCAGCCCTTTGTATCCAAATATTCAGGTTCGTCAGGGTCTATCTCCAGAGCATGTTGGATGAGTTCTATTCCTTCATCCACATTGATATCATGATCGATAAGTAAATAGGCTAAACTATTCAAAGTACCAACTTGCTCAGGCTCCATATCCAAGGCACTTCTAAAGAATTCTTCTGCATTCTTGAGTTTATCAGCAGACTGGTAGATATAACCCAAACTCCGCATAATTCGCGATTGTGGCCAACCTTGCTCTTCTCGCTTTGACTCATATTTCTTAAGATAGATATTAGCCTGAGCTGTATTGCCTCTTGTAATGTATTCAATAGCAAGACGGCGAATAATACTTGGGTGATCTGGCAAAACAGTTAATCCCTTTTCATATACTTCTATTTCCTTGTCGTGCTCATCCAATTCGTGATATGCATTCCCAAGAATTGTGTAGACATGCACCCATTTCCAACCACTACCCCACTGAAAACTGAGCTTCAGCCTTTTCCAATGGCTCAACTGCTCTATCGTATTGTTTAAGGGAAGCCCATACGCGCCCAAGCTCATACCACACCACGCGTATTTGAGGATCAATCTCAAGATATTTCTTAAGCCATATAATTTCATCGAAAGGTTTTTTATCAACTTGTCCTCTGCCAATTCCTACCATCAATTGAACTTTGTACGGACTTTTATTTTTGTGCCTATCCGCCATTTTAAAGTATTTCTTTGCCTGTTCTACATATCCCAGGTTGAAATTAGCCAGATATAGCCCAAAATAAGCAGCTGCAAAGCTCGTGTCAATTTCCACGGCTTTTCTTAGTGACTTTATAGCAGATTCATAATCCAAAAGATAGAATGAGTCTATCCCTTTAACATATTGCCGATAAGCCTCTGCTGATGAAGTGAAAGCGATACGAGTATCATAGTCTACATCCTGTTCAAGCACTTTGATTTCAAGATAATCCTTAACTCGATCAGAAAGTATCTTTGTCATATCAAAAAGATCATCTTCAGTTTCCCCATCTGCCATTTCAGATTTCAACACCTTTCCACTCACAGCATCCTGCATTTTTACCTGTACGCGGAGCTTTTCACCTGCCTTGAGAATGTTTCCGAGGATTACGGTTTCCACATTTACTTTTGATGCAACTTGTCTTGCCAGAGATGGCAGAACTTGAGCCGTTTTTTCCTTACCCATACTTTCGAGAACATCAAATAGTGTTTGACTGTCAAGAACATATAATTTCTTTGAAGTTGAAAGGGCAGTGATAAGCAATTCGGGAATTCCCTTCTGCCAAACGTCGAAAGATTCTTCCCCAGTGAGATTTTCAAAGGGCATAATGGCAATGGATTTTTGCTGGGTTATTACAACGGTCTTCTCATCCCCTTTTTCAAAAATCTTCTTTACGACAAACATTATGACAATTGCAACCACAACAGTCATCAATATAGAAAAAGGCTGAAGCCAGATGGGCTTTCTCGTTGATGGAATGGGGGTTGTAGTAATAGTTGTTCTCCCTGATTCCAGATCTTTCTTCAGCTTCTTCAGGTCTGCTGCCAGGTCATCAGCATGTTGGTAACGATCTTCCGCCTCTTTCTCCAAAGCCTTGTGTATGAACCGTTCCAGTTCCTGAGGAATGTTAGGATTCAGAGTAGTAACTGGTAGCGGAGCTTCGTTCACAATGGAGTAAAGTATAGCGGCATCGTGTTCACCTTTGAAGGGTAGTTGTCCTGTTGCCATCTCGTACAGCACCACGCCAAAGGAAAATAGATCGCTACGGCGATCCACTTCTAATCCTTCAGCCTGTTCCGGCGACATATATGCCAACGTACCAAGAGTGCTGCCCACCTTTGTAATCCTGCTCATCCCTTTCCGCTTCGCCAGACCAAAGTCCATGATCTTTACCAATCCCGACTTGGAAATCATAATATTCTCTGATTTGATGTCCCGGTGGACAATCTCCTGCTCATGAGCTGCTTTGAGTCCATCAGCCACAGCAATGGCAATGTTCAGAATTTCCTTAGTCTTCAGCGGACCCCTTTCCACCTTGTCTTTCAACGTCTCACCCTCCACCAGCTCCATGGCGATGAAGGTCTGATCATCTACCTCATCTATTTCATGGATCGTCATAATGTTCGGGTGGTTCAGGGCAGAAGCCGCCTGAGCTTCATGGAGGAAGCGGGTTTTGTCCTCTTCATTCGCAAGGAGGTGGTGTGGGAGAAACTTGAGGGCAACCGTGCGTTTGAGCTTGGTGTCTTCAGCTTTATAGACGACACCCATGCCGCCCTGCCCGACTTTCTCCAAGATTCGGTAGTGAGATACTGTTCTCCCAATAAGATCAGCCATTGTAACTGTTCTGCCTATTGGTCAGGCGGGCTTCGCCGACTTGCCTGCCGTCTTTTTGGCTGGGTTTCTCGAGAATATGATAGTGGGATATGGTTTTGCCGACCGGTCCGCCGTTTCTTTGGAGGATCATATTAAGTCATGCCCTGTAATTTCTCCAATAATAACTCTGGGGATAATGAGGTTACATTTTTGCTAATACGAATCGTTTCGTCTGATAGGGAAACGATAACACCTTGATGTATTATAAGACCGGAAAACAATTTCATGAATCGCTCAATGGATTTTGCCATGCCGACATTGAGCGTCTTTGATAATTTAATCTCAATAGGATATATTTCGAGGCGATTCTCGATGATCAGATCAATTTCAAGCTGATTATGCGTTCGCAGATAAAAAATATTTGCTCTCCTACCATTGTTATAATAGAGTTTAACGACCTCTTGAATCATAAAATTTTCGAATAATGCTCCGGCCATGGGACCATTCAATAGATGGCTTTCTGTCTGAATACCAGTTAAATAACATACTAACCCAATATCCAGAAAATAAATTTTGGGACTTTTCGCAATACGTTTTCCAAGATTTCGATAATAGGCTGGAAGAAGAAAAATGATTTGACTCGCCTCTAGAATTGAAATCCATCTTTTTATCGTATTGACACTTATCCCTAAATCGTTGGCCAAACTCGCCATATTTAAAATTTGTGCACACCTCGATGCCAATAGTCGTATAAATTGCTGAAAACTCCTCAAGTCTCCGACATTAGCCAGATTATGAACATCTCTTTCCAAGTAGGTTTGCAGATAACTA
>CAZHRR010000028.1:0-21847 GCA_964534955.1 uncultured bacterium | reverse complement strand
GCATTTTAATGATTGATTTCATTTTATCGGTCTCAGTTTATTTTGAATCAGATCTACTCATATAGTGGTTTGTAGAAAGGAAGTCCTATAGAGAAACCGAGAGAAACGTCAACAGGTGTGCCGTTAAAGCCTAAAGTAACAAGCATCCTTGACTCTAATAATATTAGAGCCAAACCTCCCGATAGGTTTAACTCTGAAACAAAAGATTGGTCATCCTCCACCCTGCTATGAAGATAGTTATCAATATATTCAAAAGTCTCTTCGGTAATAGTAATTCCACTCCCAAAATAAAGTGCCAAATGGTTGGACGCTCTGAACGTTAATCCGCCAGAGAGTACTGTAAACTGATGTAGTCTATAATTTATATGACGGGTATAGTACTGGTTAGGATCTCGCCAGCTCTGTTGATATTTGTCATATTGAATTATGTCACTTTTTATTTCTGTCCAAAAACCCAATCCTTCATCTTTAATATGAAAATAATTGATACCTGACAAACCATAAATAGAATGACTACCGCCGAAGAAATGGTGACTCTGCCCGAACGAAAGTGAAGTGATTAACAAAACAGATAGCGGTAAAAGAAATTTATTTCCCATAATTTAATTCTCCTCTTCACATACTAAAGAACTTACGTAGTCTTGTGCGTTGAACTCAATAATATCGTCTAAAGTTTCACCAATACCGAGAAACTTGACGGGTATGCCCAGTTCCTGGTAGATGGGAAAGACTATCCCACCTTTTGCTGTGCCGTCCATTTTGGTAAGGAAAATGCCGTCTATGGGCACGTGCTCGTTGAATTTCCTCGCTTGCAACAGGGAGTTCTGACCCAGATTGACATCCAGAGTAAGGAGAGTCTCCAGACGGAAGTCGGGGAACTTAGTTGACACTACACGGTACATCTTCTCTATCTCACCCATAAGGTTTCTATAGGTGTGAAGCCGGCCGGCGGTGTCAACCACACTGACGTCAACTCCTTTTGCCTGAGCTGATTTCAGTCCATCGAACAAGACAGCTGACGGATCGCCGGATGATTCATTTGAGATCAACTGAATGTCAGCTGTGACACTCCACTGGCGGAGCTGTTCTGCAGCGGCTGCCCGGTAAGTATCCGCTCCGATAAGGAGTACGATCTTTCTTTGGTTAGAATAGTATGCTGCCAGCTTTGCCGCTGATGTTGTCTTGCCGGTACCATTGACTCCTACAATCAACTTAACACGAGGCTCACCTTCTGCATCCTGATTCTTATCAGTACACTTTCCGTTGATCATGTTAAATAACTCGTCACGAAGAGTTTCAATTAGGTTCGACTTTTTTCGATCTTTAGTGAGTCTCTCGATAATCTGATCGGTGCAAACCACACCCACATCTGCTGCCAGAAGAAGTGCTTCAAATTCTTCTATGGACTCAGGTGTAACATGAATACCGGTCACTTTCTTCAAGCCGGAAGAGAGGGATTCTCTTGTTCTCCTAAGAGAGCTGAAGAGTTTGTCGAGACGATTAAAAACCATGCAATTCTATTTCTGAAATAATATTTGCTTATGAAATATGAAATATTGAATAGCGCTGACAGTCAGCAATACGGTAGCCAGCCATAAAACGTAACGATCAAACGGTTGAGCATTGTTGAATACAAACATCAGAATAGCCAGAGCAGCCACATTAATAGCCAATTTCCCCAGCCGGTTGGAACTGAACACAATATGTTCATGGTTCATCACATAAACTGCGCTCAGGGCAATTGACAGATAGCGAACAAGGTAGAAAACAAAAAACCACAATGGAAAATCCCACCGAGGATCAAGGACGAGGAAAAGAATCACCGACATTACCACGATTGCGTCTGCTAATGGATCAAGCAGTTTACCAAGATTAGTTACTTCGTGCGCTTTTCGGGCAAAATAACCATCTAAATAATCAGTGGCTATGGCTAATGCTACCAGTCCCAGGAAAATTTCCATTTCTTCAAAAGATAAAGCATAAAGAATTGGTACTGTTAGAAATGCTCTGAGAACGCTTAACACATTTGATAGAGTGATAATCCTTGTGGGATCGGTAATCCGCGTTTTACTGTCCTGATCAGGCATGGATTACCTCCTGTTGTACTGGAAGAATTTCACCGTTCTCGATGGAAAGTGCGGCATCACAAATCCCCCTTATCAAGTAATCTGAATGGGAAATAATGACGAAGTGCTTTCTGTTCATACTGTCCCATAGATGATCCATCAATTTGATGCGTTGGGAATGCCCTAAAGAAAACATTGGTTCATCCAGTATCAGGATGTCATACCGAGCATGAAGCATCATTAGAATCAGACTAATACGAGTGACTGAAATCTGTAAACTGTTTATTGGTTTATCTTTAACTAAATCCCACGATATATTGAATTGCCTTAAAGAACTCTGTAAAAACAGTTCGGCAGATTCAGATAACAGGTTATTCTCATCCATTCGCACCATCAACTCAGATAGACGAAATCCGCCAAACATCCGTTCAGGAAACTGGGGAAGATATCCGATGCGATGTTCCTTTCGCTCACCTAATAACAGCATTCCTGAACCAGAATTGGGTTCTAACACATTTGACAATAGACTGCAAAATGTGGTTTTTCCGCTGCCGTTTTCACCCACAAAAGCTAACGATCTGAAAGGACCATATCTTCCGGTAAACTGAGAGAACAGGAGTTCGCTTCCCCTATATCCGAAAGAAAGATCATCACATTGGACAAACATATTCCCTTTAGGGATTCCAGACTTGGCATATTCAACTTCCTTGTATGGAAATCTCTCAAAACCGTTGAGTTTCAGCTCCCATGTCGTATTTCCGAACTTAAGGTCATCTTGTGTCGCCGTTGTCCAGATTATGATTGCTTCTTTCTGATTAGCGTACTCCTTTACATAATGAATCATCTCGGCCTTACATGACCTGCTCAGAAAGGCAAATCCGTCATCAATTACCAATAAACTCGGATTGGTTGACATAGCCGTAGTGAGGTTTACCAGTTCCTTCTCACCTCCAGAGAGATTGGCAGGATGCCGCTCAAGATTGAGTTTCAGATTAGAATGAGCGACAGTTTTAGATATAGCTTCATTGATCTCTATACTCTCCATACCGAGATTTTCGAAATTGAAAGACAATTCGCGAAATAGTGTGGGTGCTACAATCTGATCATCAGGGTCTTGCAAAATAAATCCAGCATCTTCCGGCGAAGTGATTATTTGTAACTCGAAATTCGTATTTATTCCATGATCATCTAATTGAGCCAATTTTCTGCAGAGAGAAGATTTCCCCACACCACTGTCACCGTAAATGATATGCAGCCCCGAATCCAGCCTGAAAGAATGCGGTTGCTTGTCGAAATGAGGAAAATGGATTGTGAATTCGAGCTCAGTCACGGATTATACCTCTGACAACTCTGGTAGCAGATCCTATATTATTGTGAATAACCTCAGTTGCTGCCAGACTGGCTTGCATAAACTTTTCATCATTGGACACCAGTTTATTAAGAGTCTGACGGAACTGATCAGAATCAGATGTTGGGAATCCCCCTCCGGCTTCGATGAGTGCCTCAGCGGCATCGGAATTATGGAATTTGGGACCGAAAATAACGGGAAGCCGGGCGATTGCAGGTTCCATTACATTGTGAACACCAGTTGAAAATCCTCCACCCACATAAGCGATTCTTCCTTTCCAATACAATTCTGCCAACATCCCCACGTGATCAACAATAAGTACCTGCTCACCATTGGGTGGAGTCCTACCGCTTTCTGACATGAGTGCCGGCTGCAGTTCCAACTGCTGAAGCTGACGGACAGTTTTATCTATAAACTTTCCTTTTGGCTCATGAGGCACCCAATAGAGAAATGCTTCTCTTCCACTTTTTATGAATTCAGCCAGCGGTTTGAGAATGACTATTTCATCTTCCGGCCAGACACTGCCTGCTATTATACCTTTTTTACGAAGCAAAATGGACTTTGTCCGGTCAATAGTAAACTCATCTGCCAGCTCTTTTACACGATCGTATCGCGGATTACCAAGAACGCGGATGATGCTCTTGCTTTTTCGAGGTAAAATACGCCTGACAGCTATGTGATCCTTTTCCCCAATTGTATAGATAGAATTAATCGAACCATAGACCTGCCGGTAAAAACTCCGCAGTATAGGCCAACCCTTTGGACTTTTCTCTTGAAGACGGGCTGCAAACAAGGTTGTAGGAATATTCAGTTTTTCAGCAGCCCAAACAAGATTAGGCCATATATCATATTCAGCAAAAATTAACTTATGGGGTCGAGTTCGTCTGAGCGCTCTCCGGCAGTTCCATGGAAAATCTGCAGGGAGATATATCTTACAATCTATATGTTCATCTTCCACATTGCTGTATCCAGATGGAGAAAAGAAACTGACGATACAGAAACAGTCAGGTTCAATTTCTTTCAGACCGGCAAGAACGGGACGAACCTGCTCATATTCTCCATGGGAGGCTGCATGAAACCAATACACCAGCCGATTCCTATTTCTCTGTGGAAACTCTTGTTTCAGCTTTGAATACGAGCGAAACCTCCCTTTCAATCCTTTTCTGATTTTCCTGTTGACCAGAGAAATCACAACCGCCAGCAGGTAAGCCGATGGAAACAGTAGAACATTGTAAATCAGTTTCCAGAAAAACTTCATTTTACGTTCTTGCCACCATCTGATTTACACATTCCCATGCTTGTTCATTACTGATTTCAGTTAGACAAAACTGATCTTTTCGATAGCACGGCCTGCTTCCGCTTTTTGAACACGGCTGACACCATAAATCTTTCCGTAGAATTGCTGACCCGTTTCGCCTGATTTTACCTCCAGTCGAGTCGCTCGTAGGACCGGATAAAAGAACAATGGGTGTGCCAAGTGCCTCTGCAGCATGAAGCAGCCCTGTATCACTTCCAACAGCTTTTTCAGCTAATGATAAAATCGTCATAGCATCTCTCAAATCAGTATCACCTTGCAGATTTACTACACTATCCAATTCTTCTGCAATATCACGGCAAATTGTATCTCTAGTTCCACCTAGTATAACCACGGATATACCATCATTCTTAACAATCTGTTCAGCAAGAAATCTATAGCTCTTCATCGGCCAAACCTTTGTACTCCAGGCAGCCGATGGAATAAATACAACAAACCTGTTACTCACCCCCTTCCGGTTCAAGAACTCCCGGGTACGCAATTTCTCTTCATGTGAAATATGAAGAGAAGGAAGAACATCCGGATCAGTGAAAACATTATTGTTCAGAAACGACAGAATCGGATCGTAATCAGGTCCAAACAAATCGATATGAAGATAAAATTGTAAAAACCTTTTAAAGCGAGGTTTTCGGAGGACTTTCCAGTTGACACTTTTCAGTTGTGATCTGAGATACTTTGACCGTAGTGAATCGTGGAGGTCAAACGCTCTGTCAAAGTTCTCAAGTTCAAGAGCAGATGCAAGAGACTTTAGACGAAGTCTATCATTACTTCCTCTCCTGTGAGGAATAATACTAGAGAGGTGAGGATGGCCTTCGAGTAGTGGAGAAAATTTCTCCAATGTCAGAAAACTAATCTCGCACTTAGGAAATTGTCTGGCAATAACCTCAATGGCTGTGGTAGCAAAGACAATATCCCCAATTGAGCTGAATCGGACAAGGAGGATTTTTTGGGGATGAAGTGAAGATTCTGAAGTTGTACTGTACGTGGGCATCCCCGACGCCTCTAACCTCATGTCTTAACGATTTAGCGGTTTCGGTTTATGTTATATGCAGTCAGGTCAACCAGTGACTGCTTATAGGGACTATCAGGAAATTCCGCCAGAGTTTCGATAGCTTGATCCGAGTAACTGCTTATTCGATCACGAGCATAATCGAAACCTCCATGTGAGTCAACAATCTCCTTCATCATTTTGAGATCTTTTTTCTTAGCTCCGTTTCTCAATGTTTTCCGAATATGTTTTCTCTCTGCGGCTGTCAGGGACCTATCCAGCGTATGGATGACAGGCAGTGTTATCATATTCCTTGCAACATCAGAGTTTACATCCTTACCGGTCTCTTTTGATGAACCCAGAATGTCAAAAAGATCGTCCTTTATTTGAAACGCCATACCAAAATTTTCTCCGTAGTTCCTCAGTAAAGATCTATGTATTCCCTTACCGGAAGAAGTAATCGCTCCCAACTCGCAGCTGGTACCAATCAAGGAAGCTGTCTTATCTTTGATCATCTGATAATAAACCTCCTCTTTCATGTTCTTCCTGTAACTCTTCTCAATCTGAAGCATTTCACCGGAACTTAGTCGCTCAGCCGTTTCTGAAATAAGATCCAATGCATCAAAATTCCTCAATCCGATGAGATTTGTTAGAACTTTGCTCAGGATAAAATCACCCATGATGATTGAAGTTTTATTTTTCCAGACACGGTTGACGGTGGGGAAACCTCGCCGTAGCTTCGCCTCATCCACTACATCATCATGCATAAGAGTTGCCACATGTAAGAGTTCAACCATCGCAGCAGCTTTGTAGCTGTTGATGGTAGGAGCCCCTGTCAGACGAGCTGAGAGAATAGTAAGTATCGGTCTGATGCCCTTACCTTTATGACGAAGCATGTATTTGGCTATAATGTTGATAAGTCGGACTTCAGAGCGGAGAGCGTCTTCAAATTCCCTCTGGAATACTTTTAGGTCGTCCCAAATGGGCTCTAGTATCTTTTTCAGTTCTCTTGAGTCTGTCATTAAGGTTGCTAATTTAGGTGCATTCGTCCAATGACCGTAATCAAATCTTTCTTGAGAAAATTTTCGAGATGAGAATACTGACTTCATACAGTAAAAGAAGCGGTAACGCCATCATAGTTAAACTGATAGGATCCGGTGGAGTAATGAATGCAGAGAGGATTACAAAGATAAGGATGGCGTGTCGGCGGTAGTGCCTCATAAATGGTGGGGTTACCAATCCAATTGTTGAAAGAATCAAAACGAGTACCGGAAGTTCGAATAGGATTCCAGCTGCCAACAGGATCCAGAGTACATAGCTGACATACGAGTTGATGGAAAAATTGTTCTGAACATCGGGAACAGTAATTGAAGCGAAAAATTTTAAAGAAAAAGGCAGCATTATATAGTATGCGAAAAGCACTCCTCCAAGAAAAGAGACAAAAGTAAATAAAATAACCGGGACAACATACTTTCGTTCGTTCTTCAGTAAACCGGGTGTCACAAACTTCCAAATCTGGTATGTCAGGACAGGAAGAGCTATCACCAACCCCCCAACTAATGCAATCCCCCACTTTAACATGAACATGGCATAAGGTGTAAGAGCCTGAAATGATAAATTTTCAATACTGGAAGTAGGTTTCTTTAAAAGCTCAAATATTTGGTCAATGAACAAAAAAGTAATAACCGCACCTACAACAATCCCGATTAACGATTTAAAAACCCGCCAGCGGAGCTCCTCCAAGTGATCAAGAAACGGCATTTCGTTATTGCTCATGGGATATCTTCCGGGATAAGTCTGTGGGCAGCATCTAATGGTGAAATGGTGAACTGTTCTTCATTGGAAATCAGTTCCTCTAAATCTCCTGCTATATCTTCCGACCAGAAGCGCCTTACGAGTTCATCTCGCACATTATTCCTGACTCTGGAGAGATACTGCTGCCGCCTTCGGATTTGCAGGTTTCCGCTTTCTCTCAAAAAATCAATGAATTCCCAGCAGAGTTTGTATAGTTCGGATACACCCTCTCCCTCGATTGCAGCAGTCAACACAATTTCCGGAGTATAGCTTCGCTCTTCAAAGGCATCTGTAACATATTCCCGGAGGACTGCAGCCACCCGGCGAGCACCTTCTCGATCTGCTTTGTTCACAACAAATAGGTCACCGTACTCCACCGGTCCCGCCTTCATGAACTGGACATCATCACCTGATTCCGGAACGAGAACAACCACTGTCATATCAACATTTTGAATAATCTCAGCTTCCGCTTGTCCAACGCCGATTGTCTCCACAATAATTATGTCTTTACCTGAACTGGCAATAATGTCAGCAATCTGGTGAGTCATGCGTGCCAATCCGCCTAATTCCCCGCGACTTCCCATACTTCGGATAAAGACATCCGTATCAAGAGTATGCTGATTCATCCGAACTCGATCACCCAAAATTGCTCCGCCCGAAAACGGGCTGGTGGGATCAACAGAAATCACACCGACACTTTTCCCTTCATTCCTGATCTCATTGATCAGCTTATCAATTAGCGTGCTTTTACCCGCACCGGGAGGACCGGTAATACCAATACGGATTGATTCATGGGAATGAGGATAAAGTTCGGAATGTATTTCTGCACCCTCTCCGTTTTCTACGGTAGATATAATGTTGGAAAGTGTTATGGAATTCTCGTTCTGGAGTTCAGCGAGTAGATTCTTCTTCACATTAACTCCAAGATCATTCAGGTATTGAGAGAGTAATAGGGTGGTTTATTGAACTCAGCCGAAAGATCGCTTAAACTGCGAGTAATCGAGTATTGATAAGCTGTGACCGCTTCGTTTGATGAGTCCCTTGTCCTCCAGAACTTTCATCATTCTTGAGACAGTTTCACGAGAAGTACCAGCCATATTTGCTATATCCTGCTGATATGGAAGAGCATTGATTTCCACCCGTCCGCGGCGAATGGTGCCGAGTTCCTCTGCCAGTCGAATGAGTGTGATACCAATACGGTGTTCCGCATCGCTGAGAGAGAGACTTTCAATCTGCTGGTCACTCTTTCGGATGCGATTGGCCATTTCTGTCAACAGTGATATAGCGATCTTAGGGAATCGCTCAAGAAAGAGCAGGAAATCGTGACGTTTTAGAATCATGACTTCCGATTCATCCAGTGCAATCGCGTTTGCAGAGCGTGTTTCACCATCAAGGAGCGACATTTCGCCGAAAAACTCACCCTCGCCCAATATCGCCAAAATCACCTCTCTACCATCCTCGCTCACGCGGGTGATTTTGATACTCCCTTGAGCTATAATAAAAAACGTGTCTCCAAATTCGTCTTCCATCAGGATCATATTATTTTTCTGATAGGTGCGCTTGGTCATCCTAGACCGCAACTCGTCAAGTACAACCGCGCCGAGTTCAGAGAAAATGGGTACTGTTGCGAGAAGGTCAGCGTCTTTCATAGAGTGAAAGTAAATCAGAGGATTTACTTTTCAAAACGTTTTGACTACCAGAATGGTTGGATTTTCGAACTGTACAGAATAACTTTCCATCCGTTTTAATAGATGATAAATAGATAATAAATAGATGATAAACTGAAAGGAAATGATTTTCTATGGCACGTACAAAATCAGTCTTAAAAAGTCAGCGACAGGAACAGGTGAATTATCTCCGGAATTTTCGAAGGAAATCCCAGATGAAGAGCGCTATAAAAAAAGTAATGGCAGCTAAGTCAAAAGCAGATGCTGAAACATTTTATGATGATGCAATCTCAATCATTGATAAACTGTCGAACAAAGGTGTAATCCATAAAAATACTGCATCAAGACGTAAATCTCAAATCACCCGATATTTAAACTCGCTGAGTTAATAAACCTTACAACTTACATTTACAGGGGAGTTGATTTCACAGCTTCCCTTTTTATATGTCATTATGTAGTAATCGGTCAATATGGAAAGATTGATCTACAGATTAATCTCTGAAGCGGTTCAGCACCTGATAGTTTGGTGATTCCTTCAGAATTTGCACATCGTGAGGATGACTTTCGGTTGTAGCAGAGGAAGTAATGCGAATGAATTCTGTCTTCGTCTGCATCTCCTCAATATTCCGGGAGCCGCAGTAGCCCATGCTGGCTCGTAAACCTCCTATTAGCTGATAGATATTTGAACTGACGCTCCCCCGGTAAGGAACCATACCTTCCACCCCTTCAGGAACAAGTTTGATGGACTTCTCCCCAGCCTGGAAATAACGATCGGCGCTCCCCTCGATCATAGGTCCTAATGAGCCCATACCTCTGAAACTTTTATACTGCCGCCCTTCCCGGAGAATGGTCTCTCCCGGGCTTTCATCAAGACCGGCAAGGAGACTCCCCAGCATAACACTGCCGGCGCCGGCTGCAATAGCTTTCGCCAAATCACCTGAATAGCGAACACCTCCATCGGAAATTACAGTTACATCGGACTTATTAGCCTCTTCGACAGAGTCAAATAGAGCTGTAAGCTGGGGGACACCAATTCCGGCAATAATTCGTGTAGTACAACTCGCCCCGGCTCCGATCCCCACTTTCACTACATCTGCACCCCGATCTATCAGAGCCTTTGTCCCCTTAGCTGTAGCCACATTCCCGGCGATAAGAGGTGTAGAGCCATAAGCTTTTTTCACACTTTTCACCGCTTTCAAAATACCAGCTGAATGGCCATGAGCTGAATCGATAACAAGCACATCAGCTCCCGCCTCTACAAGACCGGCTACACGGTCCAGTATATCTTCTGTTGCGCCAATTGCCGCTGCGACCCGGAGCCTGCCGTGATCATCCAATGTCGCATACGGATAACGCTGTTTCATCAACAGATCCTTGACGGTTACCAGTCCGCACAGCGTGCCATCCTTCTCCACAATTAGAAGCTTCTCAATTCGCTTCTGCTGAAGAATCTTTCGGGCCTCTTCTAATTTTGTCCCTTTTGGAGCAGTTACCAGATTTTTAGACGTCATAACTGCAGAAACCGGCTGATCAAGATTATCTTCGAAACGGATGTCTCGTTCTGTCAAGATTCCTACAAGTTGATTTCCTTCCTCTACCACAGGTAAGCCGGAAATACCACGATGCCTCATAATAGAGACTGCATCCCGTACACTCTTTTCAGGTGCGATGGTTACTGGATCTATGATCACCCCACTTTCAGACCGTTTTACCTTTACTACTTCCATGCATTGCCGATCAATTGACATGTTCTTGTGGAGCACACCCAGACCGCCTTCCCGAGCCATTGCAATAGCCATAGCGCTCTCTGTGACAGTATCCATAGCGGCGCTCAATATGGGAGTCTGCAGCATAATGTCATCTGTAAGTCTCGAAGTAACATCCACATCCCGAGGAAGAATGTCCGATTTTCTCGGAACCAGCAATACGTCGTCAAATGTCAATGCTAATCTCATATCCTGTTCAGTCACTTTTCCCCTCATAATAATTTCATTTTTGATTCCACTATTGAAACAATTTTCCCGTCACGGATAAATCCAACAGCTTTTTCAATATCTCCGGATGGTACATGGTCGCTTTTTTTCATCTTCACTCGCTTACGAAGGGCCTGTCTAACCATATTAGTAACAGGTGAAGATTTTAACGGCAGGTGCATATCTAGTGCTCTGAATGCAGTTAGCAGTTCAATGGCAGTAATCCGCTCAACGTTATCTACAATTTTCAGAAGCTTTCGCCCTGCCCAGGGCGCCATGGATACAAGGTCCTCTTGTCCTCCTGAAGTAGGCAGAGAATCGACCGATGCTGGAGAAGCAAGCGTCTTGTTCTCTGATGCCAGAGCCGCTGCTGTTACCTGCAGCATCATATATCCTGACTCCAAACCGGGATCAGAAGCCAAAAATTTCGGGAGGTGATCATCAACCCCTCTCATCATTTTAGCAGTCCTCCGCTCAGAAATAGCTCCAATCTCCGACGCAGCAATAGCCATGGCATCCATAGCTTGAGCGATCGGTTCTGCGTGAAAATGGCCTGATGATTCCACTTTACTACTCTTGGAAAATACGAGTGGGTTGTCGCTGACGCTGTTTATCTCATTTTCAATAATCCCTGCCATTGCAGTAATCATATCCCGGCTGGCACCGTGAATATGAGGAATGCAACGAAAACTGTACGGATCCTGCACATGCTCGCATTCCCGGTGTGAAGCCACTATTTCACTATTCGCCAAGAGATTCCATACGTTGCGGGCCACGGTAAGCTGCCCCGGATGTTTCTTGAGACGATGGATGGCAGGACGAAATACCTTTCTCGAGGCCAGGGATGCTTCTACTGAAAGAGCCCCTATAATATCAGCAGCCTTAAGAAGATTGAAAAGCCTGCATGATGCCAGAACGCCAAGAGCGGTGGAGACTTGCGTCCCGTTCACAAGAGTAAGCCCCTCCTTCGTATGAAGCTTAAGGGGATTAATTCCGGCTGCCTTCATGGCACTCTTGCTCTTTACAATTCTCCCCTCGTATAGTACGTCCTCTTCACCTATGAGAGCCAAAGCAAGATGGGCAAGTGGAGCCAAGTCCCCGCTAGCACCTACAGAACCTTTCGACGGTATCAACGGAAGAATATCATAATACAGGAAATCTCTTAACTGTTGAGCCACTTTCCACCTGACGCCGCTATGACCCAAGCAGATATCCAGAAGTTTCAGCACAAGGGTCAGCCTTACCACTTCCGGTGGGAAAGGATCGCCTGTTCCGGCTGCATGGCTCCTAACAAGATTCAACTGGAGCTTTTCCTGGTCGTCGGTAGAAATCTTTACCTGGCTAAGGGCTCCGAAACCAGTATTGACACCATAAACCGTATCACTATTGGAAAGTATATCTTCCAAGCATTCTCTATTCATTTTGATACGACTGATAACTTCACGTGATACTTGAACTTTCGTTGGACCCTTCAGGAATTGAGTAAAATCGAAAATAGTTTTGAGTGTTCCGTCAATTCTAAACATTGCACTTAAAAGAATTTGATTTCGTTAACGTTTGAAAACGGCCTCATATTGACAGGAATGGAATTCTGAAAGTATGACCCGTAACGTTTTTTCACAACTCGATTATCAAGGTTAATAAACAATCCTTCATCATGAGAAGTACGAATTAGTCGTCCAAATCCTTGTCTGAATCGAATAGCCGCTTCAGGTACCGTCCTTTCCATGAAAGCATTACCACCTTCTTCTTGTACCCGTTGATTAAAAGCAGCGACTAACGGATCGGTATGAACCTCAAACGGAAGTTTCGCTATGATAAGTATCTCTAACAAACTTCTGGGAAGATCCACCCCTTCCCAAAAAGCTGTTGTACCTAATAGAATTCCATCTGCTTTATCCCTGAAACCGCGAAGAAGGGATGATCGGGACGACGATTTGTGCTGCGCAAAGACTCTAGATGAGTCTATACTTCCCCTTCTAATGATTTCTTCATAGCATGCAGTGAGCGATTTTCGTGATGTAAACAAAACCATTGAGCGTTTTTTGAAATTCTCTTGTACATATTCTAGAAGATTAGATACTAACCCGGGAAATTCTACTGTATTCGGCAATTCATCACCAACCCATTGATAATAAATGCACTGGTCGTCGTAGAAAAACGGACTGGGAATGACGCCGGTGGAAACAGGTTTATCACTATCGAGTTGCAGACCCGTTCGCTTCAGATAATAGTCAAACCCCTCACCAATCCGCAAAGTAGCAGACGTGATCAGGATTGAATCTACTGGTTCGAAAAGATACTTTTGAAGCAGCATCCCCGGGTCAATAGGCACAGCCACCAGCGAAAGGTAGAGATTGTCATTAAAATAGCGTCCCTCTACCCAGTAAACCCAATCATCATCAGCCTCTAACATGGTGATTTGATAAGACAATTTAATATCTTTCAGATTTTCTTCAATCCTGTCGAGGGTGAGCAGAACTTCGTCACTCCCCTTTAATTCTGCGAGGATTCTCCTTGCAGCCTCAACACTCACCGCAGCTTCTTCAAGAGACACCAGACTATTCTTTAAACTCTCATCTACATCAGGAAGTATTTCTGAAAACTTATAATATCGAATCTTCTGAGCATAGGCAACCAAATGATCAAACATTCCATCAGTATGTTCAGTTAATGAATCGAACAGTATATCGGTTTCCTTGTGTATATTTTTTACAGATGACTGCAAATTCTTGAAAACATTTACCAAATCACTGTTTACCTGTCCAAATGCCTGAATCTGCTTTTTCAATCTTCGGGAACGGGCGGATTTTGGATCTACCGTACTGATAAGGTCCCTCACGCGCTCACGGGTAAGACGCACTTCGAATTGGCTGTAAGCTGCATGGACCAGATTGTGTCCTTCATCAATGATAACTCGCGGAAATAGCGGCATGATTCCCGGCATGGTCAAATCGGAGAGCAGCAGTGAATGATTTACAACGATCAAGTCAGCTTTTTGACTTGCCTCCCTGAGAGGTGTGATGAAACATCCTTTATGAGTACGGCAGACCTTGCGATTACAGAAACCAGACTCGCTGCGAATGAGGCTGCCCACTTTTCCAGATCCTTTGTTATTACTGAAACCGGCGCATTCCGTAAGATCTCCTGTCTTCGTCCAATGAAGCCAGACAATAACTGGCCCCAGGCTTTCGGCTTCTCTTGGGGAAAAGCGACCGGAATCATCAGCAATAAGCCAGTCAAGACGGGTCATGCAAATGTAATTATTCCGCCCCTTCATCATAGTAGCGGAGAAAGAAACATCCAGTGTCTTGGCAATCCTCGGTACTTCACGGTAGAAAAGCTGATCTTGAAGATTCTTGGTATAGCTGGCAATTACTGTGGGACCGTCATTCTTTGTCAAAGCGTAGGCGATGGATGGGTAAAGGTAAGCAAGAGATTTCCCCAGACCTGTCCCTGCCTCTATAACACCTATTCCTTCTTTATCTAAAATCTCCGAAGCAATTTCTGCAAAACGAATTTGATCAGGTCTAACCTCGTATTCTCCATTCTCACCGTTTGATATTGCTTTCTCCAGAAGTCCCCCTTCTCTAAAGACTTCTTCCGCTTCTGCCGGCAGATCCTTTCTAAAACCTTTGTATGTGAATATGTTGGACGGCATCTCCTTTTCGATTTTTGAAGTCAGTAAACCTTCTTCCAGATAATTCTCCGCTACAAGTAGATTGGCTGCATCCACATAGAACTGTTTATTTGCAACCTCTACCCTTTTCAGAGAACTGACGATTTTCTGGATAACGGGAAGAGGATAGGTGCAGACTTCCTCAATCAGTTTCAGAAAAATATTCCCAACACTTATGGTGTCTGCTTCAGCCCTGTGTTCTCCGTCTCGGGAATAACCAAAGTATTCGGCTACCGTACCAAGCTGATGATTCGGCAGGAAGAACAGGAATGCTCGAGCCAGCGGTAGAGTATCATACTGAGCATTGTCCACGCTGCGTTCTTCCCCGAGGTGATTCTTATATAGATTTTCAAGAAATGCAGCATCAAAAGGGATATTGTGTGCCACGATAGGATCATTCCCCATAAACTCTGCAATTTTGGGGGTTACTTCAGACGATGAAGGTGCATCTGCAACCATTTCATCCGTAATGCCAGTGATACGTGTAATCTCTTCCGGTATTGGAAATCCCGGATTAACCAAAGTCGAAAAGGTCTCTTCAGGTTCTCCACCGCAAAATCGTACGCCGGCAAACTCGGTTATTTGATCTACAGAAGCATTGAGACCAGTTGTCTCAAAATCAAACGCAACGAATGTATTGAGGTTCAGAGCACGGAGAACGTCAGAAAATTCCATTACATTCCTGCGAATACCCTGATCACATCCACGATGAGAGAAGGTTTCTTGAACAGTGCCTTGGAGAAGACTTTGGAAATGGTTCTTTCCGATTCCGGTATATCAGAAACCGCACTTGCGATACTATCAAGATCTTCATCACTGAGACTGGTGACAGCATTCTTGATACGATAGAACCGTTCATGGTTTTTTCCCCCGACTTTATGCCATTCTTTCTGGTAAGACTGAAGTGATTTCGCACTTATATTTCCATCCCTGATAGCCCGGACAGCCGTCTGTCCCGCCAGCATGCCGCCACGCATACCCGGAACAATTCCTCCGCCGGTCATGGGATTGACCATGCGGGCTGCATCGCCGGCCAACATAAGACCATCAGTTACGATTGTCTTCAGCGTTGTAGCACACGGAACACCACCTGCTACTTGGGCTACTACCGAATAATTAGGGAAGTGATCGTCCAGGAATTCCTCAAGATATCGCCGGGCTGACTTTTCCTTGCTGTACTCTCCGGAAATGCCGAGGCCAATATTGGCCATGTGCGGACCCTTTGGAAATATCCAGAGGTATCCTCCGGGAGCCCACTTACTGGACATATAGAAGTCGAACCGGTGCTCATCTATTTCTATACCACCGATGGTCTTCTGAAAGGCAGATTCCATATCTTTCATTTTGATCTGTGTCCGAAGACCGGCCCACCTTCCGACACGACTTTCCACTCCATCGGCTGCGATGACAATTTTAGCTTCCACAGAAAAGGGCTCTCCCATGAAAGTCCCTGTCACTCCAGAGACAGCGCCGTTTTCATTGATCAAACCGGAAACGTACGCTTTCGTAACTATCTGAGCTCCTGCCTGAGCTGCATACTGTCCAAGATCGTAATCAAAAACACGCCGGTCAAGGATGAAACCCTTTTCCTTCAAATCCATGTCAATTGTTCGTCCCGACGGAGCAATCAATCGGAGACGTGTGATGGTGGATTTAATCCACCTTTCCTGAGGTTCAACGAAGATTTTGAGACCTTCCTCGCTCACTGCTTCGCCACAGCGGACCGGAACACCAATATCACGGTCCTTTTCCAGAAGGAGTACCGATAGACCTTCCTGAGCACAGTATCGGGCAGCGGTTGTCCCGGCAGGACCACCCCCGACTACCACTACATCAAACTTCTGCTTTCTCCACATCCTCAAACACCTCTATGGGACAGATATACATACAAAGCTTACAGTCAATACATATCTCGTAATCGATACTGATGTTCGCTTCAGTCAGCTCTATGCAGTCCACGGGACAAATACCGACACAGCACCCACAAAAATCACATATATCAGGTTTGATTTGAATCATGAGCTACCTGAAATGTTGGATAGAGAATACCAAACCGAAAATAATAGTAGTAACGCGCTACAAAGAAGGTTATTAAGACAGCTACGAAGAACCACGGATATCGGACACTCAGGAACATGGCTAAAATAAATATGGGGTATCTAATAGCGCGAAGGATATGGTGTTCCTTCAGGAAAAACAGCGCTACGAGGAAGAATGGAACTGAAACAACGCTGGAAGTACTGATAACAGGATCATCCAGGTAATATCCCACAGAAGCGGATGCTGCAGCCAGCAGAGTTCCGACAGCTATGGTGACCGGTATCCCGAACTTGGCAGGGAACGTAGTTTTATCTGCTGCGATATCGCCGGGGAGATCCGGAATGGCAGTTAATAAAGAGACTGAGGCAAATGCCAGTAAATACGGAATGGAAGCCAGTAGACCGGCTAGAATATCGCCGGAAACAAAGTTCCAGCCCGCCATGAAAAGAGCCAGTCCAGCCACTCCATTGGCGAGGTTACCAAGTATTGGTGTCCGTGCCCAGTTGAATCGTTCTGTACTGTATAATACGCCCCACATCTGGAACACAATCAATCCCCAGACAATCACCAGTACCGACGTAATCCGTCCTGAAAGACCCAGTTCAATAAAGCTGCCGGACCCTACAAATATCATCCCTCCAATAAATGTAAGCTTAGCCAATCGTTCCCCAGCCGATGCACTTATGGCCTCTTTTTCCAGCAGGAAAAGCTTTTCATTGACGCTGTCGGTATCTACATCTGTCAGCTGATTACGGATGAAGGTACTCCCAGCTACCAGTGTGAGGCCTGCGAACACAAGTGTCATGGGCCAGTTAAAATGCGTAGTCCAATAAACAGTCGGGTTCTCAACACCATTTGCTGCACTAACTCCGGCCATGATCATAATCCAAACCGGGAAGAAAAGCGTAGGTCGCATAAGGAATAGAGCATCCAGCCGTTTCATCTGAGCGCTTATAGAACGGTAGAGGGGTGAATCCTGTCCTATGAATCGTGCCACAAACATTTACTCAACGGGACCGAATAATAGAACTGCAAGGGGCTCACCGGCAAAGAGAGCCACCAGTTCATTGAATATAATGGCAAACACTACAAAAGCAGCAATCCCAAGGAGAATTCTCGCCAGCTTGGCATTTACTAATTGACCTTTCATCCCCCGGTACAACTCTTCAAGAAAAGAAGGTACGCCCCACCGCCATATGATGAAGATAGCCGTCAGCATTCCACCGATGGGCAGCATGTATTTTGATGAGGCATAATCCATCATATCGAAAAAGCTGATTTTGAAGATCTCTGTCATGTCGTTGAAGTCACCGAGAGACAGTGAACAGAAGACGCCCACAGCGGCTGCCACTCCGCCGAAGGAGATAGTAGCCTTCGCCCTCGACCATCCCCGCTGATCAATAAAATAGGCCGTTACGACTTCGAGAATGGAGATTGCGGACGTTAGTGCAGCCAGAAAAAGCAGGGAGAAGAATAAGGTTCCCCATATGATCCCGCCCGGTAATTGTGGGAAGACAGATGGCAGTACATGGAAGATCAAACCGGCTCCACCAGCAGGATCAGCTCCCAAAGCGAAAACAGTAGTGAAGATGGCAATGCCGGCCAGCATGGCAATGGCGGTATCCAGCAAGATCACCCAGAAAGCAGATGAGAGAAGATTCTGCTCTCTCTTCAAATAGCTGCCGTAGGTGATCATAGTTCCCATTCCGAGACTGAGAGTAAAAAACGAATGCCCTAACGCCAGTACAACTGAGTTTGCAGTAAGGTCACTGAACTTCGGTTTGAAAAGAAACTCCAATCCAAGAACCCCATTCTTGAGTGTTACACCCCTAATCACCAGCATCACCAGGATAACGAGAATTGCAGGCATCATGATCTTGCTCCATCGTTCGATACCGGACTTCACACCGTTCACGATAATCCAGATACATAGTCCTATAAAGATCAGATGCCAAAAGAGGGGATTCCAGGCGTTCTCAGTGAAACTCGAGAAAGCATCAGTTGAAGCACGGGAGTTGCTAACCAAACGATAGTCTCCCACGTCGAGGTCCTTGTCAGACACATTTATTATCTCAACATAATCGTAGTCTAAGTCCGTTAAGTTACCTGATGTATCCACTTTGGATCTGAAACCGACCTCGCTTATTATCATTTTTACATCACTAGGGAGACTTGTAACGAAATCCTCTAGTACAACTCCTGGGGAACCAGTCCTCGCAACCTTCCACGAATAGGTACTTTTTTTAGATAAATCGCGATTCAATGATAAAGACCTATTTGTATAGCTTTTCGACATGTCTAGGTCACCTAACATCAGACTGTCCACAACTGAACGACCCTCTTTTCCAAGACTGCTCAACAGGAAAAGAGACTCTTCCTCACGAACAAGTTCCCCTTGAATAGGAAGACGAATTATGTTTTCATCTTCGGTAAAGTAATTATCGTCAGCGATGATTACCATTCCTTTAGGACCGACTATCGTCTCTTTAGGGAAATCCACCGAAACCCCATGTTGCATTGTCTCAAATCCCCCGGAGACAGCCACAAAGGTGTACCTCAGTGTCCATCCACCCACAACGCTGTAAAACGACAGAATAACAAAGGCAGATGCCACTCCAAGGAATCCGACATTTTTCCACCAACTGCCGGGAGCTAGCTTCTTAAATGCTCCCACGGGACTCAACTGGGTTTTCCGGCCGATGGCGAACTCACCAATGACAATAGGTACTCCTACCAGAACGATACAAATCAGATAAATGAGCGTAAAGGCTGCACCCCCGTTTTGTCCAGCCATATGAGGATATTTCCAGATATTCCCCAACCCTACAGCAGATCCTGCAGCGGCAAATATGAAACCGATTTTTGATCCCCAATGTTCTCTCTTTCCCGGCATATTACTCCTTCTCAGTTTCCATTTCAGTCACTTTCTCTGGCGGTTCATATTCCTTATCCAATTCAGGATCTCTCCGATCAAAAGTGGACAAATGGCTGTCTACCAGCGCATCTAACAGTCCGTAAATATAGGCAAATCCCATCCACCACGCATATTTGTTTCGATCCTGACGATAAATCTCTAAACCTGTTGAATTGTAGTTTTTTCTGCTCACCTGAAAGTTGTAGGCACTGTAGAGCCCGGCTCCCAGAACCAGAACTGCTTTAAAATACTTGCCGTTGTAGATTTGTCCTCCGCCGGGGATAATGGAATAAAGAACCGCTTTTTTGGGTGAATGTTCAACTACCGTAGAATCAGATTGGGCTGAGCTCTGAATCGGCACCAAAAACATGAAGAGAACAAGACACCATAATCTAAGACTCATTAATCCAAAATATAGATTAGGGTAGCTCATAAAATTATAGTTCTTGATAACATCTTTAAGATAAGATTCATTACAAATTTAGTCCTAAAGACCTTGTGATTGAATAACCTCACCTATTTCCCCTCCTTGGCAAGCCCGCCTGCCGCCCGCCTGCCGGACGGGCAGGGACGGGCAGGAAGAAGTATAGGGGTGGTCTATCCAATAAATTTTCTTGTTTAGCTTTTCGTTATTCACACTCTACCATACGTCAGTTTTTGAGAAGTATTGTACAATAAAGAAATTTGGATCAGGAGCTGATTCCTCTCGTCACTTCGTCCCATTTAGAAATGACCGACAGCCCGCCGGGGATAATACCAATCTCCACTGATTTAACCTCTCCCTCCGGTATTTCACCATCATAATGGATGGGAAGATGTTCAACACAAGTTATTTTCATTGTCTTGGATTTGTACATGGTCACTTCCTCAAGATCGTTGATTTTACCGTTAAACAGCTTAAGAAAATTACGGACTACTTTCATGGGTTTGATGTCTTTAGCGTGACAGATATCGAACTCGCCATCGTCATTAATGGCCTGCGGACATAGCTGCATTCCGCCTCCCACTGACCAACCGTTCCCGACAGAGATGAGATACGTCGGACACTGAATTGAGTCGTTATCCAGTTCAATGGTCATGTCTATTGAATTGTACTTTTTCAGCGTTTTCAGTACGACCCAGATGTAGACCAGCGTCCCTCGCAGCTTTGTAATCTTCCGGCTCTCCTTACTTGAATAGCCATCGAAACCGATCCCCACCACATTACTGAAATACCGTCCGTTGAACATCCCCAGATCTATTTTCCGTGGTGTTCCATTAATGAGAGTATCTACGGCTTTTTCCGGTGAGAGCGGTATACCACAGCTCCGGGCCAAATCATTCCCGGTACCAATAGGAAGAACGCCGAGGGGAGTTTCAGAACCAGCCAGACCGTTCACCACTTCATTCACTGTTCCGTCACCGCCGAAAGCAGTAATGAAGTCATAATCATTCACAGCCGCTCTGGTGATTTCAATTCCATGTGTCGGTTCCTTGGTCCACTCCACATCAAATTCAATACCGCCTGAGGAGAGCATCTGCTCGATCTTGGGCAGAATTTTGGCGGTTTTACCGCGACCAGCGGCAGGATTCATTACGATCAGTGTTTTCATTCACTATTCCTCACAGCTATACACTCGATCTCAACATCAGCATCGAGAGGCAGTTTGGAAACTTGTACCGCCGATCTCGCGGGCGGTTCCTCGGGAAAGTAGTCAGAAAAAACTTCATTGAGTTCGGCAAAGCGGGAGAGGTCAGTGAGAAATACAGTCAACTTCACTGCCTGGTCCAGTGAACTCCCAGCCGACTGTAGAACTGCAGATACGTTATCGAGAGTTTGGCGAACGCGAGCTTTGAAATCACCTTCCACCAGTTTGCCTGTTTCAGGATTGAGCGGTACCTGTCCGGCGGTAAAGACCAGATCTCCGGTCGACACTACCGGACTGTAGGGGCCCGCCACAGGGCTTCCGGCAGGATGATGGACTTTCTTACGCATAACCCTCAGATTCCGCTTGCTGTTTCATATCATAAAAAGTACAAATTTTTGTTAAAGATGTTTCTATCTTCCACATAATTTTTCCATT
>CAZHRR010000027.1:0-21973 GCA_964534955.1 uncultured bacterium | reverse complement strand
AAACCGGCGAATACACCGGTTTTAAAACATTTTCAAATCGAACCAATCTGTATTTTAATAGGTTTAAAAATCTTCTAAAGTATAAATCTAGACCTCGTATGTCTTTATTTACCTTGTCCATGGTGGTACTATAATTGGAGCAATTCCCATTTTACTGGTCATACTATGTACAAATTCCCTAAAAAATGGAACGGTGATAACAGGAAGAGATACTACTTCATATGTACGCCAGAATTTTTCGTTATGTTTCCAGTCTGAAACACAGTTTGTTACAATCACACAGTTTACGATTACGGGGAATTTTCGCTCATGTCTTGTTCGAACCCTCAACTTGAAGTTTTGCTCAAATGTGACACGAGTTGGATCAATGATAGTCTTCTCTGTTTCAAAGCCGACTTCAATCCTATTCTTTTCACCAAGAGTCTCAGGACGCACTAGCCAATCTCCACTCTTGAAGTAAATATCCGTAAACGAGACTGAGCCTACCTCGGCTTGGTACTGCTCGGGCTCAAGAAGATCGGTAGGAATCTCAATACGTGCCATAACTACTCCTTTCTGAAACCGTGAGATCTCTTTCTATACTTGAAGGGAGAGTATTTATAAAGTACCTCATCGGTGACTTCAGGCCAATTTTTTTATCCCATTCTCCAACTTCTAACTTTTGTGGCATAACACTGGCCATCGAAGTCTTCGTAATCCGAATATATTCCTTAAAAACCATCTTACCACCATGCAAAGTTTCAATTGCCCTCACCGTCTCAGTCACTGGGTCTGAATTATTCTCCTGTGCACTTTCTACAAGATGGTCCCATGTTGCCGTTGGGAGAACTTCCCTTAACATACCAGTCTTCTCAATAAATCGGAGTTCCTTCCTCTTCGTACTTTCTTGACATGAGCGCCTTTCATACTCAGTTAAAAGACTGGTTGTAACAGGTTTAAAATCGCTTTTTATTTCTCTAAATAAAATCTGAAAAAGTATGTCCATGTTAAGTGGTTGTACTTGTTTTCTTGTGTAGCTCTCCCATGCGCCGAGGGCTTGTCTAGAGATACCGATAAACTCGGCAAAAATCGATTGGTTCATTCCCAGGACTTCACGAATCCTCTTAATCCTCTTTGGAGACAGATATTTCTTCGATTTGACTTTCCTTAACTCAAAAAGCTTGCGCCATCTTTTTAATTCCTTACCATGGTAGTTTACAGTACCACAGGAGTTACAAACTCCAATTTTTGCTTTAGGTACTATAAAATCCACTCCTGAAATTTTAGTTTTATAATTGGTTTTGATGTCTTCTTTTACTATTCCATCATCACACTCTTGGCATTCATATCCATACATTTTTATAGTACCTCCTCATCTATATGTGCTGATACGAAAAAATAGACCTCACCTTTACTTGGATCTTTAATAAACTTTCCAAACAGTATAAAACCGGAACCCATATTTAGTGTGACTGTTGATGATATATTTATTCCCATCAATGGCTTTCTTTTTCTCATCTTTTTCTATTTGATCAATTTTTTCTGCATTACGAATTGCGAAAATAATATCTTCATCATCAGCTAGTCCCTCTTCTTTGTATAATACGACTTCTTGGGAGATAATATACCGGTAATCCAGACAGACATATCTTTTTATTTTTTCAAGAATTCTTTTCTTATCAGATTTTTTCGTCAATTACTATATCCAATTTAAATGAGACATATTATATTTGTCAAGATTTAATTGTAAATATATTTACACAACATGTGAATATATTTACATATGATTATTGACTTAATTTAACTCTCAGTTTAGTTAAAAAGCTAATCAAATTTGACCGATACAATCTTAGAGACACCGGACTGCTCCATGGTAATACCGTAAAGGTATTGAGCTGCCTCCATTGTAAGCTTGTTGTGGGTAACAATGATGAATTGAGTCTGATCAGAGAATTTCTCCAGAGCACGAGTGAA
The DNA here is from genome assembly GCA_964534955.1 of uncultured bacterium. Classification (GTDB taxonomy): domain Bacteria; phylum Fidelibacterota; class Marinisomatia; order Marinisomatales; family UBA2128; genus UBA2128. The sequence goes on along the minus strand of CAZHRR010000027.1, from coordinate 20,020 downwards.
CTTAGCAATGTTGTGATCATCCAGTGGAGCATCCACTTCGTCCAGGATACAGAAGGGACTTGGTTTCACCTGATAAATCGAGAAGAGTAGAGATATGGCCGTCAGAGCTTTTTCTCCACCTGAAAGCATTCGCAGATTTTGTGTCCGCTTGCCGGGAGGTTTGGCAAGAATATTGATATCAGATTCAAGCGGATCATCATCTCCCCTGAGATCCAGGTCGGCTTCTCCCCCCTCGAAAAAGAGGACAAACGTCTTCTTGAAGTTTTCTCGGATGGCTTCGAAGGTTTCCGTGAATTGCTTCCGAGCCTTGGCATCAATGTGATGAATGCTTTTAATAAGACTTTTCTCAGATTCCTCCAGATCGCTGCGCTGCTTCTGTAAAAAATCGAGCCGGGAGCTTTCGGCTTCATACTCATCCTTCACAGCCATGTTCACTGGACCAATTCTCTCCAGGCTCCGTTCTACCTTGTCAATCTCGAGAGATAAGTCTACTGCTTCCTGGTCAACCTGCAAGGCTGCGGGAATCTCAGTGTCATACTTTTCCTGAATACGTCCTGAGATGAGATCCGCTTGCCGAGTGTAGTCGGCCACCTGCAATTCAAGCCGCTTCAATTCTTCTGTTTCCCGCTCTCGCTCACGCAGCTCTCCCCGGATTTCCCTCTCATGTTCCTCAATCTGCTCCTGCGTCTCTGAGAACGCCTCCTTCTTCAGATCACGGATAGAGACCTTCTTCAGATATCTGGCATTGATCTTAGCCGATTCTTTCTCCAGTTCACCGATCTCGTTGGTCATATCCTTTAGTGCAGCTTTCAGCTGTTCTTTTTCCTGGGCAAGAACACTCTTTCGCTGCTCCTTCTCAGAAACATTTTCTTTCAGACCCTCAAGCCGATAGTGAAGAGTATCGCGCTCCCTTTCCAGCTCGATTAAATCCAGTCTGCTCTGCTGAACCTGAACATTCGAGGCTTCATGCTGAGAACGGGCATCTTCCAATGTTGAACGGGCAGCCTCAAGTTGAGCTTCCAGTTTTGACGCTTTTTCAGTCAGTCTTTCGATCTTTGGACGCTCATGCTTCAAGCTCTTCTCTAACCCTTCAATCTCACTGGTTACAGTCACCAACGCTGTCAAAAGTTCATCTTTCCTCTCTCTGTTCTGTGACAGCAGCGCTTGCCCTCGGGCAGCTTCCGCTGTTGCTTCAATAAGATGAGATCGCAATTCATCCAGTTCTTCGGAAATCTGTTCTCGCTTTTCCAAAATATCAGAGAGTGACTTCTCCACGGAAGAAAGCTCATTAGCTAATTCTATCACCTCTTTTTTAACGTCGGATAATTCTGATTCAAAATTGGCTACAGTCTCTTTCCGGGATAGAATACTTTTCTCGCCACCGCGTTTGGTCCTGACAACCCCGCTGTAATCGTAGAAAGTTCCATCAAGACCTGCTGTGCTGCCTGAAAATCCCTTCTTCTTTCTGAGAGCTTCAGCCGCAGTACTATCTTTCACTACCACGGTGTTGCCCATTAGATAATCCGCCATAGGTTCGAGTGATTTCTTGACAGAGATAAGATCAGCAGCACAACCCAGTACACCATCCAAATTCGGTGGTTTTATTCTATCGATGGATTGAATCGAATCAAGCGGAAGAATGGAAACGGTTCCTGCTTCTGCTTTGTTAATTGCGGTGGCTGCCTTCACCGCTTGACTGCGAGTTTTGGCGATGATGAGAGATTGATGCTCACCCAAGGCGGCTTCGATAGCCGGACGATATTGGTCATCAACATTAATCAGATCTGACACAGCACCTATAATTCCGGGGTAACTCTTAAGATCGTTCAGTATCGTTCGGGCTCCGCCAGGATGACCTTCATGAGAATCAATGATATTCTGATTGAATGCAATTTGCCGTTCCAAGGAAGACTCTCGACCTTCAGCAGTTCTGGTCTTGCTCATTAATTCTTTCATACGAACTGATAGATCATCTACTGACTTATTATGTTCAGTCAGTTGAGTTGTTTTGTCTTTGACATCCGATTTTACTGAATCAACAGTTTCTTCGGCTTTTTCCTGAGCTTTTGCGAGTTCTGAAATTCGTTTCTCAATATTACCAGCTTGCTTACTCAATTCTTGTTTTTGCCTGCTGCGATCCTCAAGCAGGAATTCCGTCCGTTCAACCAGTGACTTCAGGTTACTCTCCTCTTGTTGATGCAACATGAGCTGGCTGGTCAGATCATCGAATGATCTTTGGGCTGTGGAATAAGCTTCATTGTTCTTCTCTAGCTCTTCCTTTACCTGTTCAAATTCTAACAGTTTAGCATCCACATTGGGATCGACATCTGCCAATTCCTTTTCTACAGTTTCCATTGCCTTCTGATATCCGTCAATCCGGATATTGCAGTCATCAGATTCTCGATCTGCCCGAATGATATCACGTTCAGCTGTTTTCATCTGTTCACTAAGGACAAGGATGCGATTGTTCTTCTCATGTTGATTTTCTGAAAGAGAGTCTATCCTCTTTTGGAACTCTGACAATTCCTCCTGTTGTTTACGGGAAATGGTGCGGAGTTTTTCCAATGCATCCTCACGTCCTATCTCGTCATCCTTGCGAGTAGATTGATGCAGTGTCAGGGATTCAATTCTTTCTCTAAGGGGTTCAATTTTGTTTTCCAGTTTACTCTTTTGGATATAAGCCAGTCTGATTTCAAGGTCACGAAGTTTATGGGTCATTTTGGTGTGACGATCGTACCGTTTCAACTGCAGACGGAGGGCATTGACTTTGGTCTCTACTTCAGCGATGATATCACTAACGCGGTTCAGATCTCCTTTGGTAAGCTCAAGCCGGTTCAGGGTAGTTCTCCGCTGGTGCTTGTACTTGTTGATACCGGCAGCTTCTTCGAACATCCGTCGGCGGTCATCGGTATTTTCACTCAGGATATCTTCGATCATTTTCAGCTCAATAACGGAGTAGGCATCGGCACCCATACCGGTATCTACAAAGAGATCCTGTATGTCCTTCAATCGGCACTTACCCCTGTTGATCATATACTGGCTTTCACCATTCCGAAAGATACGCCGGGCGATCTCTACATCGTTATAATCTATTGGGAGCATACCTTTATTGTTGTGCACTACGAGACTCACTTCACAAACATTGACTGGGCGTTTGCTTTCTGAACCGCTAAAAATAATGTCTTCCATCCGGGAACTGCGAAGTGTGCTGTACTTCTGTTCGCCCAGCACCCACCGGATGGCATCCACAATGTTGGTTTTTCCACAGCCATTTGGACCGACTACAGCGGTAATCCCTTCGCCGAAGCTGAGTTTTTCCTTATTTGCGAAGGATTTGAAACCTTGTAACGATAGATCAGAGATATACATTGGAATTGACTATTTTCCCGCAGGACGCCCGCCTGCTCCCGGAGGGCGGGCCAAGTGAAATAATGTGAAGCATTAAAATCGAAGATTTTATTTCACATGGCGGGCAGGCTGTGCGCGATTGACTATTTTCGATTGTGCAAAGCACCCTGTGGGATGATTGTCGATACATTGTCTTTACTATTTTAATTATTCGCATTTCTACCCGGGCGGCCATGACATTTGCCGTCCGCCCAGGAGATGAAGATGAATGTGAAAAACCGCCTGCCCAGCATCGGCATTACAGTTGAACACTGTCCGGTATCCAGATTCGGCAATACCATAATCTGCTGCCAACCTGCCTGCTGTCTTGACTATTTCTCCGACAATCAGCCTGTCCTCATCACCTAAATCATTAAGTGTAGCAATATGTTTCTTGGGGATAATCAACACGTGATGGGGCGCCTGCGGATTAATATCGTTGAATGCTAAAATATCGTCTGACTCAAATACTATGTCGCTGGGAATTTCCTTTTCAATTATTTTGCAAAACAGACAATCAGTCATTGCTCCTCCTGGCGTGAAAGTACTCTAATGTGACTGCAGCTGCAGCTATGGCTGCTGTTTCTGAGCGCAGCCGGGACCAACCTAAGGAAACAGCAGGGATTCCAAATTCCTCCAGAACAGCTATTTCCTCCTTGTGAAAGCCCCCTTCAGGACCGATAAGCAACCACACATCATCTGCATCTTTTACAGACTGCAGCCAACTGTTGAGCGGTACTGTTCCCGGAGACGGATGAGCGTACGCTGAATTCTGGACTGGAATTCTTCTGCACCAATCATCCAAGCTGACAGTTTCATTCAACTCTGGTGTTTTCCCCTGCCCACTTTGTTTCTGAGCACTTTCCATAACTCGCTTAAGTCTCTCGCGATTCACACCCTTCTTCACTGAATGCTTCATCAATAGCGGTGTAATGGATGTTACACCCAATTCTGCAGCCCGCTTCACCATTTCGACCATCTTGTTCCCTTTTAAGAGCCCCACTGCAAGATGCAGTTTTATACTTGGGCTATTATAATCAGGAATGATCTCTTTCACCTGGCCGGTGACTTCATTACCCACTTCTTCAATGACTGAACGATAGGCATTCCCTTTTTGATCAAGCAGAAATATCTCATCTCCCACTTTCAATCTGACTACATTCTTTAAATGGTGACCTTCACTGCCGTTCAGAGAGAATTCGTTTTCATTGATCCGCTGAGGTTCTATAAGAAAGTGATGTCGTTCAGTCATTAGATTCTCACTCGTTTGCCAATCATGATTTGCAGTACTCCTCCGCTGAAATCTGACTCGCCATCCATGGCCTTTCCCAGCTGGAAGAGATTGTATCCGAAACTGACAGAGAAGAAAGAATTCCCGGGCATCATGATATCAGCCCCTACAGCGATCAATCCTCCCATGTTCAGAGAAATTTCGGTACTGCCCAAAGCGGTCAAAAGAGATTCATTGTCCGGAGGATCAAATGCCACAATGGGACCCATTCCAATTGTGATAAATGGTGAAAATCCACTGGCCAGTTTATCCAAGAACGGATGGCAGCGGAAGCCAAATATAATTGGCGCCAGGAGGGCGTTGGTCTGTTGAGATTGATAAGTGTATCCCGTATAAGGGTCTGTAATAGGGAATTCAGTTTCCCCCCGGATATCCATAATTCCACCCTGGAAACTAAACTGGAACTTTCGGCCAAGATCGCTAATGTAGAATCCACCTATAGCTCCACCATGCGTAGCACTGGAGAGTAGAACTCCATACGATTTCTCGCTGAATGTGGTGAGCAATTGAGCAAAAAGAGAGTTTGATAGTAATAGAATGAGGGTAACAGCTTTAGGTATAAAGCACCGCAGTGTGTTGCTCCGAGGTCTGGTTTGGTTTTTCACAAGTGGAAATTTATAAGAAATGTCGTCGAGAAACAAATGTTTATGATTGGATAAATGGAGTCGTGGAGAAATGGAGAAATGCACGCCGAATGAGCAGCAGGGAAATATTAGACAAGGAATAACTAGTGAATGGTCCATCTACTCCCGAAGGGTTGGGATACGATGGACAAGTCTCTGTCTTACTTTTAAAAGGACCGTCTTGCGAGTTGTGAAATAGGAAAAACGTTCATTGGGATAAATCCCTCCTCGGTAACTACCCCTTGTCCCCAGCATAAATGCAGGGGTAATATTTTTTACTTACCCCGACTTTCAAGTCGGGGTTAAAGGGTCTTCTCCAATAAAGGACTTTAGTCCAAATAGCAAGAAGACCTGTTTTTCTATAGACCTACCGATATCGATGAGAACTACCAGCGAATTATGGACGTTTTAAATTGTTTTAGACAGCAGTTGTATTGAATAAAACTACTTATTATTAGGACAAATACCGCCAATCTAAGCGAACATCAATCTGCCTTTGGGTTCCGGTATCGGGCGATTTAATTCTTTGGCAGTTTCGATCCATTCACTGATGATCACTTCGACATTCTCTACAGCTTCGGAATAGGTCTTACCGTCAGCCATGCAACCCTGCAGCTCAGGAACCTCAGCGATATATGCCTCATCGTCTTCACTCCAATATATAATAATCTCGTATTTACTCATTTTCTGAATCCCCCAAGTCATATTCAATTATGATCTTCCTCACCTGTTTCACCTGATAAGGTTTGGCACCTTTCCCTTTTGGTTGCAGGTTAATTATCTCATCAATCCCAGTTTTGAAAAAGATACGATGACTCCCTTTTGTTCTTTCCTCAAATCCTAATTTCCTCAATAACCAACACAGTTCGTTGAAGGAGAAGTTCTTATCTACCGTTCCAAGTAGTATCTTACGAAGTACTTTCTCCAGCCTTCCCACATGGAAATATACTAATTATATTCGTTTATCAAGAATAACAATCAGTAGCGTTATAGGAACTATATGGCGGAAACATGTTCTAAATACAATTATGAAAAATACCGCCAATCTAAACGAACATTAATCTGCCTTTGGATATAGGGATCGGGCGGTTCTATTTTTTGGCTGTGTTGTTGGGATACCTGCCCGCCATGTGAAATAAAATCTTCGATTTTAATGCTTCACATTATTTCACTTGGCCCGCCCTCATCCTTCGGGAGCAGGCGGGAATTCTGGGGTAACTTTTTGAAATCTTTGTCACTTACCCCGCCATTCTTGACCTATGGAATCTGTTTTTTATTCCATTGTGTTATGGCGGGGGTACTATACAACTAATAAAGGACTTTAGTCCAAACCATTCTTCTTCTCTTCAGTTGATTGTTTTGCCGGTACTCTCCACCCATTTCGTTGGAACCACTCCACTGCCTCATCTCTGCGCAGCAAATTGACCAGAAAAGTTAAACTGTCTCCACTCTTAATCTTTATGTGATCGTCCACCGGAATGACTTTTCCATCGTGGTGAAATACCATAGGCAATACCAGATTCTCCATAGAACCTTCAGCCATATCGGGTTTTCCATTGCTTTCGTCAGCAAATTCTCTTCTCTGAAGCTCAGCCTGTCCCTGTTTTAATCTAACGGACCAAACCTCCAGATCCCGCGGTCTGGCAAAGAGAACCGTTCCCCCGAACTCATGTACCATTTCAGTGGTGACACCTTCCTCACCAGATTTTAATCCCACCAGCAGATGCGGTACTTTCCCTTCTTCCTTCGCTTTCCGTGCAAACAAAAGGTTCACTTCTTCATTTGAGGTGAGGCTAATAATCCCCAACCTGGTATCAATCTCTGCCCGAAAGAGTGTTCGCTCTTCCAGCGCATTCCCATAAATGACTCGATGACCTTCCTCTTCCGCTATGCTGCACGCTGCAGGGTCCTCATCTATACAGACTACCCCCTCACCACTGTCGCGAAGGAGTCCTGCCAGCTTCCGACTTATCTCGTTGATCCCGAGGATCACCCATCCAGCATTGCTGGGCCGCTTAAGATTGAGCCATCCAGCAACAGCTCCACCGGTAAGCCCTGCCAGGATAACAGTCATAGCGATGACAAGAAAGACCATGGCTCGCAGTTCTCCGGCGGCAGGAATTCCATGAACCTCTAATTTGATGGAAAAGAGAGAAGCTATTGCTGCGGCCACAATTCCCCGAGGTGCTACCCATGCCAGAAATGCTTTCTGCTTTAGGTTGAGATTAGAACCATACGTTCCGGCTGCAATGTTGAGCGGTCTGACGATCAGAATGAGTGCTAGAACTGTAAGTATCCCGCCAATGCCGAGAGACTGAATATCGGTGAGGCGAACATCTGCTGCCAGCAAGACAAACAGCATCCCGATGAGCATTACTGTCAACTGTTCCTTAAACTCCCGAAGTTCCCGCTGCACGACTGTTTTGCTGTTCCCTACCACCAATCCAGCTACAGCCACAGCGACAATCCCGCTCTCGGGCTGAATTGCATTGGCACCAAAGTAGAGCACAAACACCAGCGATAAAGTAAACACATTTTCCAGTCCTTCAGGTACAAGATTCCGGAAGCGAAGGAGTCCTGCTACTGCAAATCCGCCTACAATACCGAACAATGTGCCAGCTCCAAGCCTCACAAAGATATGCCAGATTCCTTTGGCAAATGTGGCTCCGGATGGGCTCAGAGCTACCTCCAGAGCTACTACAGCCACGATAGCACCAATGGCATCCAGAAAAACACCTTCTGCTTCCAACACAGTTCCTACCGATCGGCGCAACTTGATCCGGCGCAGCAACGGGGTGATAACAGTGGGTCCGGTAACGATCACCAACGTCCCGAAGAGTGCAGCAATCTTCCACTCCCACCCGAGGAACAGCTTTGCCGCTAATGTTCCTCCAATTGCACTTACCAACGCTCCAACGGTAATAAGCTGACGGATAGTCCTCCCCTCCCGCCGGATGCGGGTAATACGAAGGTTCATACCTCCTTCGAACAGAATCACCGCCACGGCAAAACCCACAAGGATTGTCAGGCCTGAACCAAGGCTGGACGGATGGACTACATTGACCATATCTGGACCAAGGAGAACTCCTGTAGCAAGAAGCAGCACAATTCCTGGAATCCGCAGATGATGCGCAAGAGATTGGGCAATCATCCCAGCGGCAATGGCAATGGCAGTTGTTAGAGCTGGATTAGAAGGCAAGTAGATTACCGTAAAATGTAGGAATCACTTTTTGACATCTCTTCTCAAAAGATTGCGGACACCTGCTAATGACTTTCGAGCACCTTGGGCAGTGTACCGATTTAGGATTGATAAAGCTTTGTGATATCTGTCATCAGTAATAAGCTCAATTACTTCTCTCTCAACTTTCACCTGATGAATCATAATATCAGAAGTCATATCTTTTACCAGCTTTCTGACTGCTGTCCTGTTTTCTTCTGAAGATTGATCAATACTGAGCTGAAGCATACGATACTTCCACCAGATTGACTGACGATCGTTTTTAGCTGAATCGTGACTAAATCCTCCTGGGATTCGTGTTATACTCGCATAGATTGGAAAATAACTACTGTAGGCAGGAGTCGCCATGGTATACCACAAAACCGAGCCTACAGCAACCGGAAAGTCTTTTCTAAGGTGAGCAACAAATGAAGACTGACATAGATTCGTACAGATAGGGCGTCTGACGCCAAGCTCGTTGCAGCTTATTCTGGTGGGTTCATATTCTGCAGGTGGAGTGTAAGCATGAGTACCGTGGAAACGGTCTCTAAGAACAGTCATTAAGTCAAATGGAGTGATCCTTCCCTTTTTCTTTTCGAGGATACTCACTACCCGATTCTCACGTTCAATATCGTACTGCTCATTCATTCGGGGAGGAAATCCATAAACATCCTTAAAATTAAATGGTCCATTCCCCGGCTCAAACCACCCTTTATTTTCTGCAAATTCCACTAAATCTGTACTGGCCAGATCGAAATCATTCCCAATCTGAAAACGGTTTGCTACAGTTATGATTTCATTGTCATGGAGTTTTCGAGCGACCCAATGATTAGAGGTTGTCTCCACGATCCATCCGGAATTAGGATCTGCAAGAACGTAAATCAATCCTCCCCAATCTGCCTGCCCGTATGTCTCGATGAATCCACTAATCAGCTTTACGGCTTCTTCTGCAGTTGAGCATCTTTCCAGAATCATCTGCCGAATAGCATATCTCCTGATACCCTTTTCTATCAGATTCTCTTCCTTGGAATAGGCCCAATTGCAACTCATTGTCAAGCCGTGTTCATTCATTCCAACCAGTATGTTATCGTATGGAAGAGTCTCCTCTGAAAGCTCCTCCTTCTGAACATCCCGGGCATTCCCAGATGCCCAATAAGCGTAAGTGTGGGAGGATTGAGGGATTTCCAAATATGGAACCGTCACCATTTCACCCGGATTGTAATTCTTGGATGATACATGCCATAATCTTCCTGCAATAGAAACACCCATGTCTTCGTTATGCGCATGAATGATGGAACTATCAGCGGTCAGATTGCGACCCACTAAAACAGTAGTACACGGCAGTATCGTCTCCTGAAGCAGGAAAAAAGTGAAGCAGTAAAGGAATGATTTCATCGGATGATTAATTGTCACGTTTAGATTCCATTATTTTAACAAAACTACCTTACGAACTACTTTTTTATCCTCCAATTGAAGCACAATATAATAGATACCACTTGCCCTTTCTGATGCATTCCACACTACTTCGTAAATACCGCTCACCATTTGACCACTCACTAATTCCGCCACTTCTCTTCCGAGAATATCGTAAACAGAAAGACGAACATCTGCATCTTCCGGAAGGTCAAAGTGGATAGTGGCAGCAACATTAAACGGATTGGGATAGACCGGGTATAGCCGAAATTGTTCAGGCAGAGAAACTTCATCGTCTACGTTTGGTCCGGCAGTGTACCCAAAGATATCAACCACCCGTGGCATATGATCGGAGGCGAGATAAACGTCCCACTCCTCTAACCCATATTGCGTCAGTTCCTCTTCACTCATGGCCATCGTATTTAGGACGAAATGCTTATCGATATATATTCGGCTGTCAGAGTAGAGTATGTAGTCAAGCTTTCCGGGACTGAATGAGCTTCCATCGTAGCGCCAGGTATAGCCCATCCGGATACCAGTGTGATATGAGAAGAGATCAGTAATGGATGAGCCATCCCAGTCGGGACCAAAGTCTTCTCCGTAGCTGTCTTCATCTACGATATCCCCTTCAGTAAGTGTAACCAGCTGCTGACGATATCCCACAAGATTAAAGTCGCCCACATGGAAAATAGGAGTATCCATCTCCAGATAGAATGGTCCCGCCGTATTATCCGGTTTCATCCACTCCCGCATGAGCCCCATGAGTTCATCAACCTGCTGCTGACGCTCCTCATTGGCACCGCAGCAACTGAAGTGGGAATTGATAATAAGAGTGTTGATCCCATAATCAGCTTCTGTATCAAGAAGTACAGCCATGGAACGCCATGAACTTGTAAGGACAGCTTCTTCGAGGATGGGAAACCGGGAAATGACGTAATTGCCGCCCCATTCACTGCTGACGTACCACGTTCCTGGAATCCAATCTGCCATTAGCGCAGTTATTTCAAGCTGATCTCCCCACGCTTCCTGCACGGCAAGAATATCCGGATCGAGAGCTGGAATTATCCGGTCGAAATGCTCTTTTTGTTCCTCCTCGAAGAAGCCGTTATAAAGAATGTTGTAAGTCACCAACCGAATCTGATACGGCTCATTTCGCTCCAAGGCAGTGGGTTCAGGAGGTGAAACGTGCGTAGTGTCAATAGTATATGCTACACCACCATGGTCATCAGGAAGGTAGTCTCCCCCATCCTCATTGATCAGTGCTACCCTGATATTTGAAACATCCTGACTTCCATCCATAGTCAGTGGCATGCTCTCACGGCTAATGCACCATTCGAACCGTTCGTCCGTGACAGTCGGAGCGCTCCGTAAGGTGAGATCATTCTGCCAGATCTGGATGATACCATCCTGAATGTAAAACGAGCCTGAGCGGCAGCCGAAACACCAGTCGAGCTCTGCTCCGATTCCGTGTATCACATGTCCTGTGGCAACATTGGCATCAGCATCGATGTACATATGGATGTTGTTCCAGTCCTGCATGAGCTGTTCGCCATCGAGGAACTCCAGCGAGAAGAAAATGAAGTCGTTATCGTTGGTTATCTTCAATTGTCCAAAGTCGCCGCTGATTCCATCACCTTCGGGATCGTCATAAATCACAGAAACTTCTTCCCAATCGATGAACAGTCCGTCCATAGCGATAGGGTGAGATGCAGAGGAAATCTGAAATGAAGTGATTGCAAGGATAACGAAGAGGGATCTATGTCGTATCATGTAACACATTGTTCTGCAACTAATCTTGATAATAACTGCGTCAACCGCAATAGAAAAACTGGAATTCCCCCGAAATATCAGGTCAATATGTCTGTGAAATGATACTCCCATTCATGGGAGTTTTTTCGATTAAGTTGCGAGTCCATAAATGAACACGCTAAATAAAAAAAAGACGGCTTCCACAGGATCCTGCGGAAAAGCCGCCTATCTGGTGGTAACTCCTTTTCTGATCCGTCCAAACACTGATGCGGACAGATACGGCGTTTCCCCTTTGATTATTAAAGCGTAAATGACTGAGCTATTGACCCTGTGAAATAGAGTAGCCCCACCATACTACCGTCGGGCAGGTAAAACTCCGCCTGCCGTGTAGTAAGAGACGAACGTACATGGATTTATTTCACAGATTTGATTATCTATCTGAATCCAATAGGCTTATTTTATACGAAAATTGAGTGTAAAAAACCCCAGCGAATCGGGGTTTTTTCTCTGATATTTAACCTTATGTTTTACTCAAGTACGTTTATATTTTTCTCTGCGCACATCTCCTTCAACTGCTCAGGCCATACGGTGACGCTCACTTCGCCCAGATGCGCTTTCTTAAGGAGAAGCATGTAAGTTCGCGATTGACCAATACCACCACCGATGCTCAACGGAATCTCGTCGTTCAGGATCGCCTGATGGTACGGTAATTCCAGGAAATCAAGCTGACCAGACATTTCTAACTGTTTCTTCAGCGTCTCCTTGTTCACACGAATTCCCATGGAGGTTAGCTCATGACGGCGTTTAGTCACGTGATTCCACACCAGAATATCTCCATTCAAACCGTGATACATCTTGCCGTCAGCTGAGGTAGTTTCAGTTACCCAATCGTCATAGTCCGCTGCCCGCATTTCGTGAGGATAGCCGTCAGCCAACGGATAGCCGATGCCATAAATGAAGATAGCTGGATAATCCTGAATGATTTTAGTCTCTCTCGCCTTCCGAGGTAGATCGGGATAACGTTCCAGAATTTCCTCTGCATGGAGGAAAACGAGCTCATCAGGCAGACTCGGGTATTGGGGATCGTTGAGCTTTGGGAACAGCTCCTGCGCATGCAGTTCAGCACCCTTCAGCACTTTCCAGATCTTTTTGACAATATCGGTTAGAAAATCAAGATTTCGATCTTCAGCCTTGATGACTCTCTCCCAATCCCACTGGTCCACATAGGAGCTGTGATCGTGATCGAGAAAGTAATCTTTGCGAACAGCTCGCATGTCAGTGTTAATCCCTTCTTCCGGCTTACAGTCAAACTGCTTAAGCGCCCACCGCTTCCACTTGGTAGCTGCCTGAACTACCTGAGCGTTGATAGGCTTTTCCAGTCCCAAACCGCAGGGGAATTCCACTGGTGTCCTTGAGCCGTCTCTATCAAGGTAGTCGTTCAAACCGCTCTCTCGATCGACAATGAGCGGTACCGTAACCATCATAAGGTCTAACTCCTTACTGAGATTCTCTTCAATATAGCTTTTTACTGCATAAAGCGCTTCTTGAGTCTCCCGCGGCGAAAGCAAAGATGAGTAATCATCCGGCAATACTTTTTCTAAATCATCATAATTGCCGATTCCCGGACCGGCCAGATCGGCTTGCTTATCCAAATTAGTCATTTGATTTCTCCTTAAATGTGCGGTTTCGAATTCCTGTCAAACAGGAGTAGTGAAGATTTTTGTTCTAAATAAATGAACTAAAGAACGCAGTTAAAATTATCGCTGTACTCGCTAAAGGACAAGACTGAAGATAAACCAAATTCCGATGATGATAAGTTCAATGCCAGATTTACTAAAATACTTTTATTGAACACAGAGAACCACAGAGTAGACAGAGATATCATCCGAAGTTAATCACCATCAGCTTCTCTTCTGTCATACTCTCCATAGCGTAGCGGATTCCTTCCCGGGTATTGCCTGACTCCTTCACTCCACCGTATGGCATGTGATCTATCCTCCAGGTGGGAACCTCATTCACCATCAAACCGCCCACACGAATGTTCTTGTACACATGCCGAATTCTGTTCACGTCCTGAGTGAAGACACCTGCCTGCAGACCGTAATCCGAATTGTCCACTTGACGTACAGCATCTTCAAAATCACTATACCGAACGATAGTGACTACCGGCGCGAAAATCTCCTGGCAGTTGACCTTCATTTCAGGTGAGGTATTAGTCAAGATCGTCGGCTGCAGGACTGTACCGTCCCGTTCACCACCTGTCAGAATCTTAGCACCAGCTGCTTCCGCTTCGTCAATCCACTCCTTAGCCCTGATAGCTTCGCTTTCGGCAATCATGGGACCAATGTCTGTCTCCTCGCTCAGTGGATCGCCCACCACAAATTCTTTTACTTTTTCTACTAACTGCTGAGTGAAATCATCCGCCACATCGTCGTGAACAAATATCCTCTGGACCGATATACAGCTTTGTCCGGCGTAAAGGAATCCGGCGTTAGCGCAGGCAGCTATGGCGTAATCGAGATTGGCATCCGAATGGATAATGACACCGGCATTGCCGCCTAATTCGAGGCAGACGGGGATCTTGAATGCTCGTTTCTTGAGGTCCCAGCCCACTGCTCCAGAGCCGGTGAATGACAAAAGCTGAACACGTGAATCCTCCACCATGGGCGAAGCCACATCTGTGGAGCATGGTAGAACATTCACGACGCCTGGCGGAACATCGGCTGACATCACCGCTTCTCCAAGGAGCAGCGAAGAAAGAGGTGTTTGCGTAGCGGGTCGCTGGACACATGTATTCTTCGAGGCGATGGCCGGAGCGATCTTATGAGCAACAAGGTTCAGGGGAAAATTGAACGGCGTAATAGCTGAGATAACACCCAGAGGAAAACGTTCCACCAAAGCAAAGCGGTTTTCACCCCACGGCTTTTGATCCACTGGGAAAGTCTCACCGTATAGACGAAGAGACTCACCAGCAGCAGTCTCAAAGGTGTGCACAGCTCGCTCCACCTCCACCCGGGCAGTCCGGATAGGTTTACCAGCTTCCTTGGCCAGCGCTTGGGCAAATGTCTCATCGTTATCCTGAATGTAGTCGCGTATCTTCAATAGAGCATCAGAAACTGTATGAGAAGGTATTTCCTTAGTCTTTTCAAATGCTTCTGCTGCCGCTTTAAAAGCCATTTCCATCTGGTCTGACGAAGCGTGTGACACCTCCGCTACCAGTTCACCGTTGTACGGAGAGCGAACTTCTACTACACGATCTTCACCCTCTACCCACTGACCGTTAATTAGAATTTTCTTATTTGACATTATTATCCTCGTTACTTCACCACTACCATCTTTTGGGTGAACAGTGATTGGTTAGTAGTGAATTGTGAGTTCCCGATTGAAAGTCGGCACAAATAGACTCCACTGCTCACTTCACTTGCATCCCATTCAACTTCATGGATACCACTCTCCATTCTTCCACTCACCAATTCCGCTACTTCTCTCCCCCGAATATCATAGATCGTAATGCGCACTTCAGAATCCTCGGGAATTGCATATCGAATCTTAGTTGAAGCGTTGAATGGATTGGGATAATTCTGGAAGAGCCGGAAAGCATTCGCCACAACCTCTGGCTCTTCCACTAACGCACTGTCGGAACTCATATCAAAATCCCAGATGCCCCGGCCGTAAGTGCCGAACCGGGCCGTGCTGATCTCATGCACGTAGTCAACGGCCCAGTAAACCTGATCGGGTGTGTTGATCCCTGATAGATCCTCCCACGATTGCTGCTGTTCTACAAACACGTACGGTCCGACTTCAGTGGCTGCAAACAGCTGACTCTCGTCCTCGTTTCCAGTGATCTCAAAGACCAGCGTGTTAGGCAGACCGTTATCGAATTCTGTAAATGTGACGCCGTGGTTGGTGCTCTTGTATACGGGTGAATTGGAATAGCCGCTCCCGCCGATGATCACATGACCCAATTGAGTCTTGGAAGGATATATGGTCGAACCATAGAAGTAATGTGACTCTGGACCTGTAAATCCTTCCGAAAGCTGCCAGTTGCTGCCGTCATCTGAACTGTTGAAAAAGTGTCCTCCGGTGGTGAGCACATACCGGTAGGAATGATCGATAGGTGAGAATGCCATGGCTGAGATTCGCTCGCCGGCTTCCTGCGTAAAATCGTACGGCAGTTCAGTATAGGTAATTCCTCCAAGTGTCGCTGTAAGTTCGATCAAGTGGGCTCCGCCATTCACGCCTCCGCCTCCAAGGTAAGCTTTAGCCGCATTGTAAGGACCAGCCATCAGGGGCGCCAGCCACAGGTAGTTAGAGCCGGGAAAATCGAGCATCTGCCCCCAACTGTCGGTTTCAGGATTGGCGTAGTACATAGTGAATCCAGGGTAATTAGTCCAGAGCGACAACCCACCATCACCGGATACGATATGACCGTAATCGCCACTGATGCTCTGCTCAAACTCCAGAATTCCATCAGCAGGGTACAAACTCCGCTGGAATCCCTGATCTTGGCTGCCGGCGTAAACGTGGTGCGGTGCGTCGCGGCGGGTGTAAGTAGAATAATACTGGCTGACACCAAGACCGTACAGCGAAAGATTCTCGACAGTCGCAATATTGTCGTTGGATACGTAAAGACCACCGTCTGTTGAAATGTAGGCGACTTCATCAGATGTACTAGTCGGGAAGAAGTGCACCTCAGGAATATCAGCGTGGAGTTTGTTTTCGGGATCGTCGTAATATTCCCACCAATAATTCACCCGCTGCCATGATTCCGCATTGTCGCTACTCCGGAACAGGTCCACTCCTCCAATGAGGACGATGTCCGGGTTGAAATTGGAGCAGTTGAAGCTTGTCCTGAAAAAGTTGAACTCGGGCTGAACTCCTTTGTCCACCCAGGTGCGTCCGCCATCCGAGGAGAAGTAGATATTCTCGTCAATCCGTGTGTAGAGAAAAATGGACCGGTGCTGCACCCCGCCGATAAGTAGATTATCGCCGGTGCCTGAGGGCGTGAAGCTGGAGTGCAGGCTGAGATTGTCATTTTCGTCTATGACGTAAAGATCACCATCATTCATCAGGTAAAGGTCGCCTGATCCGTACCGAGGTGTCCAGATATCGAACTCGTAATAATTCTGCATCACATCAAACCCAAGGTCAGCGTTGAACTCCATAATCTTGGCAAAGGTCTCTCCCCTGTCAACAGATTTGTAGAGCACACCGACCGGATTCCAATTCACATAATCCCACTCCGTAGCCAGAATATAGATTGTGTGCTGCTCATCATTCTTGACTACAGTTCGCACAGCCCAGCCCCAATCTTGGACAAAGTCGAGTCCAACGGCTTCTCCCAAAGTCAGACCGTCATTGTCGGTATAGTGAAATGATCCACTGGCGGCGATCAGTAGTCGCCAAGTATCATCGAATTCTATCAGCCGCAGCATGTGAATGCCGGGAATGCGCAGATAATCGGTCAGGGATATCCACTCGCTCCCGGAAAGGGTTCCCTTCCAGATGTTCCCGCCGGAAGAAGCACAGTAGATGAGTTCATTCTCAAAGTCAATCTCTGCAGTATGGATTCGCCCGGAGAGATTGTTGCTTCCGCGTTCCCGCCAGACTCCTTCCACCGAACCGCCAGCTGTTTCCCGGCTCGAATAATCCGGAACCAGCAGACCGGCATCCAACAACTCCTTGCGCCAACGGATGATATCATCGGCTTTCTCCCGTCGGGTCTGACGGTCCATCTCTTCCCAGTCGTCATCCGGGTGAGATTTGTGCATCTCCCTGATCCACTCCTCACGCCGTTTCTTAAACTCCTGGCGGTTTTCTCTTCTCTTGATATACTCTGTTGGTTGCGGGAAATGAGTGAGTACTGTTTCG
Organism: uncultured bacterium; assembly: GCA_964534955.1. Lineage (GTDB taxonomy): Bacteria > Fidelibacterota > Marinisomatia > Marinisomatales > UBA2128 > UBA2128. Next base: position 2,469 of record CAZHRR010000027.1, on the reverse strand, counting down.
GAAGTAGGGAATTCCAATCGGACATTTTGATCGGGCTGGCGAATGAATACTATAAACAATACAGCAAGTACCGTAAAGATCAGCCCGAGAAACCTGTTTCTCATCCTTTCTCTCCAGTGATGGGCATCTTTAATCATCAGAATGTAGGACTTGGAACCAAAGAAATCAACGAACCAATTCTCTGAAGTTGCGAGTCCATCCCACAGGATGCTTCACAAAAAAACCACGTTGAATACTTGAAATGATCAGGACAAGCGGAAAAAAATGACCTGCCTGCCTGCATGAACGACATAGTCGGGCAGGTCCTTCTGAACCTTCGTGATGGGGCGGGTAAATCGGCCTATGGAATGATACTCCCATTCATGGGAGTTTCTTCGATTAAGCGTGCCTGCCCGCCCTCCGTTGTGGAGAGCTGGCGGGCGGCTTTAGTCGCTCGCAGAGAGAACCAAAGGATACGAGTTCATCCCACAGGCCACAGGCTCGCCTACCGGCTGAGGTGCTTCGTAAAATAACCACGCTAAATCCCCACAGATTGCTTCGCAAAAGAAAGACGGCTTCCAGGAAATCCTGCGGAAAAGCCGCCTATGCGGCGGTAACGCCCTTTCCGCCCGAAAGCCGAAGGAGGGCTGCGGGGGCCAATATTCTCTGTCAGATTTCGTGTTTCCTCTCCCACTATTCGAGATTATATTCCCGCTAGCCCGAGTTTCTTACTAGGGACTGCTTCGAGATGGTGGAGATGTTTGTCCACAGGATCCTTTGGACAAATACAAGGCTTGCGAAGAAAAATACACAGAGACGTATTGTGAACAATACGTTGAGTACATTTTTCGAGTAGAACGAAGTAGTTGTGAACATATCCGCCATCGTAGTAGGTTTCTGGTGAGAAATGCGGGCTAAAGTGGGACAAGTCTAATGAATGCGTGGAGTATAAACCTGAATCTGCAGGATGTTATCCTCGACTTCATGTATCTCAGCTCCTTCCTGATTATCGGAACACTTCTCCGCCGTTATGTCCGCTTTTTCCAACGATTCCTGATCCCCAACAATCTTTTAGGCGGATTTGCTGCTCTGCTAATCGGATCCCAAGGATTCGGCTGGATTAACCTTCCTTCTGAAAGATTAGGAGTCTACGTCTATCACTTCCTGGCACTGACATTCATCGCTCTGGGACTGCGTCAGGAAAAAACCTACTGGGGAAAGGGTCCCTTAAGTAAAAGTATAGCTTCGCTTACTTCCTACCTGATTCAAGGTATTATTGGTCTGCTGGTAGCCTTTGCTCTCATGTACACAATTGCACCTGACATTTTCATTGGTATCGGATTGATCTTGCCTCTCGGTTTTGGTATGGGACCGGGTCTCGCCTATACCATGGGCAGCAGTTGGGAACAGTGGGGATTCGACAATGGAGGTCTGGTTGGCTTGACGATTGCTGCTATCGGATACCTTTACGCTTTCTTTGCCGGGATGGCGCTTATCAACTGGGGTATTCGTACGGGAAAAAGTAACCTGATAACTAGTTTAGATCAAATCACCGTGGATGTTCGCACCGGAGTTTACCGTTCAATTGATGATCACCCTATTGCAGGCCGTTTACCACTCTCAACCGGAGCAGTGGAATCCCTCTCGTTTCATCTGGGAGTCATCGGTTTTGTTTATCTGCTGACCTATCTTTTCACCAAAGGATTAACATCGTGGCTTGATCAAGCAGGACTGCACGATTTCGTAGCTACTGTTTGGGCATTCCATTTTGTATTTGGACTGCTGATCGCCCTAGGTGTGAGAAAAGTGATTGATTTGACAGGACGCTCCCATGTAATAGACCGTGGATTAATGAGTCGCAGCATGGGTGCTTTCCTGGATTATCTTGTGGTAGGTGCCGTGGCTGCAATTAGTATGACCGTTGTGCTGGATTATTGGCAGCCCATACTGATCATGTCGATCCTGGCTGGGCCAGCTACGTTAGGGATACTCTACTGGGTCTGCTGGCGGGCGTTTGATGATTATCACTTCGAACGTTTCATCGAACTCTTCGGCGAGATGACAGGGACTATCAACTCCGGCCTTGTATTACTCAGGGTCACCGATCCCGAGTTTGAAACCCCAGTTGCTGAAGATGCAGTCTACGGAGGTGGTATTACGCTGTTCCTGGGAATCCCACTCCTTATTGCGCTGAATGTACCTTTTGCTTTCTATAAAAACTCTCTTGAAGGCTATTGGGTTACTCTGGGGATTATGGTGGGATACTGGATTCTGCTCTGGATTTTCTGGCGGGGAATCGGGTTTCTGTCGTTTAGGAAACGGGCTTAGCCAGATCCCAGTGCTGACCTCCACAGTCTCTTTAAGACACAACATTTTGAATTAGACGCAATCTGACCTTAGCTCTCGTCGTTACTGAACAAATTAATCATACAGACCTAAAACGATCCCCCCTCACCTTTGTCCTCTCTCCGCCAGCTGCCTGCCATTGGC